>JAHFJF010000052.1 GCA_023245975.1 archaeon | reverse complement strand
AGATTTCATTAAATATGGCGCAGAATTATCAAATCTAATCTTGATTGCACCTTCAAACGTCATAGGTGGAAATGCTTATCATTATGCTCCATTAGAGATTGAAGCATCAGCCATGATGCGTAGTGCAGACTAAGCTTATAGAGCCTTTATCCTTGTTTTAATGCATTTTTAGCCATTAAGTAAAGTTTATATATTACTGTGATTACTAATGGGTAATGAAAAAACTAATCGGCACCTTGGCAGCAGCACTAACGCTTCTAGCCGCAAGACCAGCTAAGGCAGATTTGGTTTCTGCAGTGGATCCACTTGTTGATAACAGTTTAGAAAATAGGGCAGCCGTATTTGCAGCAAACACTGGTTTGGGTGCGGCCTTAGGATGCATAGGCGCAGAGATTTCAGGAGACGGCTGCTTGGAAGGATTATGGAAAGGCAGCCTTGGCGGTGCAGTAACTTTTGCTGGCATGGAGCTTGGCTCATACAATGCAAGAGTGCCATTTATGGGATTGGCAGGAAGGCAGGTTGTAAATCTTGGCTCATCAATGACAAGCAATGCAATGTTTTCTCGAGGATTATTGCAAAGATACGAAACAGATTTTGGGCCGGTAGTATTTAGTTTTGATAGCGAAGAAGGTTTTAGACCATACATTATGCCATTATCAACAGGTGTTACTGTTTATCATTTAATTTCAGGGCATACATTGGACTTAGTCCAAAGCATAGAAGATGGAACATTTGTATTCAGGCTTGATTGGGAAAGCCGCTCAGAAATTTTAGGTGGTGGCGGTGCAACAATTTCAAATATTCCAATTCACGTTACTGATTACAACATTGGCAGGTCACACGAGAATATCCATACATACCAGCTTTCAAGAATGAGATGGGCTGATGAGTTAGTGCCGGAACTTGGCCCGATAAGATATGGTGCAGAAGCATTAAATGGTTCTATGTCGCTGGGGGCATGTATTTATCATGGTGATTTATACGATTATAGTCCCTTGGAATTAGAAGCTTATAGTATGCAGAGGTAAGAAATGAAAAAATTACTAAGCACAATAGCATTGGGAGCAGCTTTATTATTTAGTAAGCCTGCAAAGGCAGAAGATATTCCTGGAGTTTGCCATGAACAGCCAGAACTGCCTTCCCATATTAATTGCGAGAATCCTACAATTGATGAAATGGCAGCAGTTATGGGTATAAATGTGGGACTAGGTGCAGCCATGGGCTGCATTGGCTCAGAGATTACTGGTGATGGCTGCTTGGAAGGAATTGCCAAGGGTGCTAGTGGCGGATTGATTACTTTTATGGGGATGGAATTAGGCAGCTACAATAGGGAAATTCCATTCTCTGGTGCAGCTGGAAGATTGATTAATGACTTGGGTGCATCCATGGTTGCAAATGCTATATTTTCAAGAGGTGCATTTGAGAGATATGAGACCACAATAGGCCCAGTATTATTCAGCTTCGACAGCAATGCCGGATTTAATGCAGCATTGATGCCAATTTCTTTGGCAGGAGTCTCTTATTACATTTTTTCAGGAAATTCATTCGATCCATTGGCAAGCATAGAAGATTTTAATCTTGTATTTTATTCAGAAAAAGAAATACTTATTCCAATGGCAACTCTTGAATATACCGGCTTTACATGGGTCAACATACCTGCTTATACGAGAGCTTCAAGAAGCTCAAGGTCACATGAGAATTTACACACATACCAGCTATCAAGGTTGAGATGGATAGATGAATTAGTGCCGCAGATAGAAGGATTGAGATATGGCGCAGAGTTGGCAAATACTGCGATAGTTTCATATCCTTCATTGTTTGGCACTCAATCATATTATTATCACCCATATGAGCTTGAAGCTTATTCAATGTCAAGAGAATAATTATCTGCCTTTTTACGTTTTTTTAGTAAATTCCAGCTTTTTTTTTGAACAATTTTTATAAATCAGGGACTACTTGACACTTGACAAATGCGCGCGACTAGTTTATATAATCAATTTGTATTACTGTATTCCAAGGCAATAAGAGCCTCGATTGAAACAAGATGCGAAAAGCAAGAGGTGTTGAAAATGGAAAAGAAAACAGGTGCTAGGCCACCAGTAAAGACATACCGTTCTGGCAGCATACAGGGTGCCGTATGGATGAATGAGCGCGAAAAAGAAGGGCAGATTTTTGGATTTAAGACTGCTTCATTAAAAAGAAGCTGGTTCGACAAGGAAAAGAATACTTGGATGAACGAATCAATGAATCTAAGAAAGCAGGACGTTACTAAGGCATTGCTAATTCTAGGCAAATTGCAGGAAGACTTGTTGTTAAATGTGGAGGATGAAGAAAATGAGTAAGAAAGAAGTAAAGGAATTTACAATCTATGACCTTCCTGGCGTTGGCGCAGCAACAGCTGAAAAATTAAAGGAAGCTGGTTTTGAAACATTAATGTCAGTTGCAGTTGCAACCCCTGGCGAGATAACGGAAACTTCAGGGTTAGGCGAAGCTGCTGCTAGGAAGATAATCAATTTTGCGAGAAATTCCATGAACATGGGTTTCGAGACTGGGGAAGAAGTGATGAAGAAGAGGGAAAATCTGGTAAAGCTTTCAACAGGAAGCAAGAACCTTGATACACTCTTTGGCGGAGGTGTTGAAACTGGCTCAATAACAGAATGCTATGGTGCTTTCGGCAGCGGGAAAACTAGCATGGCACACCAATTGGCAGTTAATGTCCAACTGCCTCGTGAGAAAGGAGGTGGAGAAGGTATTGCTGTATGGATAGACACAGAATCTACTTTCAGGCCAGAGAGGATAAAGCAGATTTCTGCAGATCTTGGCTTAGATCCATTGGAAGTATTGAGAAAAATCATGGTGGTACGGGCATTCAATTCAGACCATCAGATGCTTGTAGCTGAAAAAGTTGAAGACTTGATTACAAAAGACAAGCTTCCAGTAAGGTTAGTTATAGTTGATTCTCTGATGGCGCATTTCAGGGCAGAGTTTGTAGGCAGGGGAACACTTGCTGATAGGCAGCAGAAATTAAACAAGCACATGCATATCCTTATGAAATTGGCAGACATGTACAATTTTGCAGTTTACGTTACCAATCAGGTAATGGCAAAGCCAGACACATTTTTTGGTGACCCTACAGCAGCAATTGGCGGAAACATTGTAGGCCATAATTCACAGACAAGAGTTTATTTGAGAAGGGGCAAGGCTGGAACAAGAGTTGCAAAATTAGTTGATTCACCGCATTTGCCTGATGGCGAAGCAGTTTTCCAGGTTATGGAGGGAGGAATTAAGGACGCCTAATTTTTTATTTTTAATTATCTAGTGGTAAGAAAATGAAAAAAGAAAATACAATTGCAATCTTCCAAGGTAAGAAAATTAGGCGTATTTGGCATAATGATGAATGGTGGTTCTCGGTAGTTGACATTGTAGGTACCCTTACAGAGAGTGAAGATGCAAGGAATTACTGGAAGGTTCTTAAACATCGTTTAATAGAAGAGGGCAGCAATGAAACGGTTACAAATTGTAACCAGTTGAAATTATTGGCTGAAGATGGAAAAATGAGGATAACAGACTGTGCAAATACAGAAAGTGCCTTTAGGATTATTCAATCTAAGCATAAAATTTAAAGAAATGGTAGGCAGAAGAAATCAAAATATAAACATACCATAGGGCACTAATCAATATTAGTATATCAGCTAAAAATCCAAGATATATCGCAGAAAGTATGGATTTCAAAGAGAAAAAGAACCATAAGGCAAGTGAATTAACAATAAAGATGGCGCATATTGTTCTTGCTCTCTTCTCATATCTTTTGGCATGCACATAAACAGCCAGCACTAAGAACAATACAAATGTCAGCAGCATCACCGGCTGCCTTAAGCTAAAGTAATTCCTGAATGTCAATAATATCATTGAAGCTGCAGATAAAACCGAAAAAAGGTAAAACCATAAGCCGATATGCCTTAATTTTCTCATTTCTTTCTTTTTGCTCCCCGGCATGCCCTATAGATGTGGCCCCCGATTACAAATCCATCTTGTTTAATTTCAAATCCAACGGGCATAACTGTAAAATATTCCGGCAGGACTATTTTCGGTTCAGGCATCGATGTAGGGTAATCAGCCACTTTTCTCCTTAAGATATAATCTGATAATGCAGAACCAAATGCATGCAATGGTATTTCTACACCTGCTGAAAAATTACCGATATTAAAGCTCAATGCATTGTTGCATTTAATATTTTTAGCATTATATCTGAAAGAGCTGGGATAATGTTTATGATTTACAATATTATTTTTCGGATAGTTTGTAGGGGGCAATACTTCAAGAAACAACCCATAAGGATGCTCATAGATTATCAAATCCTTCCCTTGCCTCATCCAGGCCATGTCGAACCATTCACCTGTGCTATTTGTTATTGAGTTATATAAGTGTAAATGAAGCAAATTATTAGACCTTCGAAGGTCTATTAGGTCTGAAGGAATTATAAATTCTTCAAAGCCTCTTGATATTATGCCTCTTTGTGCTGAATCAAATGACATGTATTTTTTCTTTCCATCAGCATTCATATCTGCGGAATCCTCAATATTTAAGCCAATAATCTGTGTCAAGCTTTTTTGCTGCCTTACTGCAAGCTCTGGCTTGGGTTGTTGAGCTTTAGGTTGCTGATTTTTGAAAGCTTCTAATTCTTCAGGGCTATATAAAGAATCTTCTTTCGGCTCAAGAGTCTCTCCGCTAAAGAGCTTTCCTTTTAGAGAATGGTTCATAACCTCCTAAAGAAAGGAAGAAGTATATATATATTTTGAAATATAAATAGCAATGATTAAATACTTGTAATATCTAAAATAAGCTATGCCAACAGCCAAGGACCAAGAGTTCGTCAGATATATGCTGGACAGGTCAAAAAAGAGAGAAAATCTGGAAAAAAGCCAGTTGTCTGGGGATGCAGATGTCAAAACTATTGAAGAGATAGCCAAGAACATCAAAGAGAAAGCAATTTCTAAAAAACGATAATTTTATTCTTCTGTAAAATATTCATCATCAAAGTTATTCTGTTCTATATGCATTATTCTCCCATCATTGCAATGTATTGCAGTGGTATAATATTCACTATCATAAGAACCCATTGGCATGACAGTACCAACTAAATGTTTATCTAAATAAAAATTTAAATATATTCTATCATAATTTGCATGGCGTATATCATTAATAACTTTTACTTTAAGATTCCCAACTTCACACTCAGCTAACTTTCTTTTTTCATTCTCATCACAGCCATTTAATATTCCAGTTAAACCGATGACTAAAGAAAGTTTAGATAATTGTTTCATATTCATGTTGTGATTTAGGTGATATATAAATTTATGCCCCCGCTGGGATTTGAACCCAAGTCTCAACCTCCGCAAGGTCGAATACTATCCAAGCTATACTACAGGGGCTTCGTCTCAAATATTAATCAAAAGCTTTATAAATATTTGCCGTCCTCTAACTCAAGAATTACCATGCAAAAGCTAAAATGTACATCATGCAAAGTAGAAGTCAGCAATAAGCCTGGCTCTACAAGGTTTAATTGCCCTAATTGCGGCAAGATGGAAATCGTAAGATGCCATCACTGCAGGGAATTAGGGACAAGATATTCATGCAGTTCTTGTAACTTTACAGGACCAAATTAAGATGGCAAGAGCAGTTGTTACAATTAGGTTAATGCCTGAAAGCACGGAAACCAACTTAAAAAAGGTCGAGTTGGATGCTAAAGAAGCAATAGAGAAGACTGGCGGAGAGTTAGGCAGGACTAATGAAGTGCCAATTGCATTTGGCCTGAGGGTATTGGAAGTTATTATTATAATTGATGAAAAGCTTGGCTCTGATGTTTACGAAACAGCATTAGGAAAAATAGAAGGTGTTTCTTCTGCTACTGTTACAGATTTCAGAAGGGCAATGGGTTAATGAAGCAAACTCTTATCGAACAAGGCTACATCCCTAGAGCATCTTTGCAATGGATTTCAAACGAACCAATAGAAGTCGGTGAATCAGGCACTTTGTACAGGTTTCTCAAATTTGCATCCTGGAAATGGAGTCAGAAAAGAGAATTTATTTTAAATGGGACCCTTAAAGAAAGAAAGCCCACTCTAAGAGGTCATGAGAGCAATAGATTAACTGAAATGGAAAAAGCTCTTGAAGAAAAAGAAATATCGTATAAAGATCATAGAGTAGTACAAGCAGTAGTTATGTTTCATAAAGGGAATATAATGGTAAAATATCCATCTTGCGTTAAGAAAAGCTGGCCACAATTCTGGAGATTTATCATGAATGCATCTTTTTTATAACACCAAGATAT
>JAHFJF010000051.1 GCA_023245975.1 archaeon | reverse complement strand
CTTGCGGGATCATTGTTGGAAATAGGAAAGGCTCATGATTATCATTCTCTACTTCCCCTTCTAGTAATTCGTAAATCCTTCTTAAAATACTGAAAGCCCATGGGCGATGCACAACAGAACCTTGAACTTTGTACCTGATATCAACTAATTTAGCACCTTGCTCTAGGCAAATCTGGCTATACCATTCAGAAAAGTTATCCGCTTTCTTAACAGTCAAGCCAATGTTCTCCTTTGCCATAGATTACATTAATTTCTAAGGAGTTTATATTTCTTTGCCTAATCTAAAATTCACATGAAATTTCTGAGGTTTTCCCTTATTGAATCTGCATATTTCGGGAATTTCTTAGCATAATCTTCATATCTGGATAATTGACTTTTGGTGCCTATCAAAAAATCACCTGCATGCTCTGCGCAAACTGCCTCAAATGTTTTTTCCGTCCTAGGCCATTCATAACCAGGATAACCTACCAAGCCTCCAATGGCTGAACATAGGAAAAGATTCCAATCCCTCTCAAATACTGTACCATTGGGCAGCCAATCTTTAACATTTGCTGTTTTATGGCCCAAACCATTATAGAGGAATGATTCTCTTTCTTGCGGGTAACCTGCATTTATTTTTTCTAAACCCGCCTCAACATGAAACTTGGCATCATGATTTTTAGATAGCATCTGGATCATAAAATCAGTAAGGGCAAAAAGATTCTCTTTTTCCCAAAGAAATATTTCGAGACCATTGATAATATAGCTATCTAAACCACTGCCTTTGATAGTAAGGTAATTATCAGACTGCTTTATTATATGCTCAATAAGTTTCCAACCATATTCGCCAACATCATCTATTTGTGAATCCAATTTCTTATCCTTATTATAAAATCCTATTTCACCGTTTCTAATTCTATGATATAATGTAATGTCTGACATCGTTAATTTAATGCTCAAAGAACTTATAAATTCTTGTAATTGATGATTTTACTTATTTATAGAACTCAGAACATTGGCCAGTCCAGGAAATTCTCTCCTTAATTGTGAGTGCACTTCTTTTTCAGACTTTAATGCCTCATCCTCGGTCAAGGCCATATGCATATTCCGAATGTGGAAAAGCTCATGCATAATTATTGCACGGACAAACTTTATCTTATAATTTTTATTCTTATTCTTGGTTAAGTTATTTATTATTTCAGAGCACAGGCACACCAATTCACTGTCAGGAAGATGAGCAACAAAAGAAGGGGTCTCTTCAATTGAAAGCAATAAAGGCGAATCTTTCAAGTAATACCCAAACCTTTTCCTATCCAATACCAAGAAATACGGCTTCCTTATTGCGAATGGAAACATGCCCAGAGCAGACTCTGCTTCCTTAATCATCCAGTTCATACATCAATAAAACAAGCAGCATAGCTAAAAAGCATTTCTATGCAAAACTCTAACAAAAGGTTTATAAATAAGTGCCCAGATTACTTGATTTTAAGATGGCAGAAGTTAAAGTAGTTATCAATGACGTGAAATCTGGCAAGAGCTACCAGAAACCATTCCCGCAAGAGCAATTTGTCGGGCTAAAGCTGAAAGACAAGCTCAATGGAGAAACATTAGGGCTTGATGGATATGAACTGCAAATAACTGGCGGCTCAGATGATGCAGGATTCCCGATGAGATTAGATGTCAATGGCCAGCCAAGGAAAAAGGCATTGCTGTCTGGCGGAGTAGGAGTAAAATCAGTCATTGAAGGTCACAAGGGCATACGAGTAAGGAAGAGCGTAAGAGGCAACACAGTAAGCAACAAGATTGCACAATTAAATGTCAAGATAGTAAAGTATGGCAATAAAACTGTCGAAGAATGCCTTGGCGTACAACCTAAAGAAGCAAAAGCACAATAATACTCATGGCTAAGTATAAGACAAAATCAGTCCTCATTGGCAGGAAAAAACATTCCGGCGATAATCTTGATGTAAGGCCTTGTTTCGTTAGCCTCTTTAATGAAAACGACCCACACAAGTCTGGGGAAATTCCTTTTGAAATTCTTGAATTCGAAAAAGTGCACCGTGTAATAATTGATGGATTGAAATTGAATTACCTTTTGCCGGGAAATGACCTCGTTGCGAACGACTTGGAATATATAGAAATCAAAGCAAGCGGCACTGAAATTTTCCTAACCGGCCGCCAATCGAAATCTTCGATGAAAGCTAAGAGATAACTTTATATATTGACTGACTTTTTTTGTGCTTATGCCCCGTAAGAAAACTGCAAAGAATCCTGATGAAAATCCAGCTGCTGAGAAGCCAAAAAAGCTGCCACGAAAAGCTGCTTCAAAGGCCAAAGGGAAGCCATCAAAAGACAAAGAATACCCACCACTTCCCGCGCAGCCTGTGATAAATATCGGGCTTGTAGGCCATGTCGACCACGGGAAGACAACGTTAACTTCTAAATTATCAGGAAAATGGACAGACACCCACAGCGAAGAAATAAAGCGCGGAATCACGATAAGGCTTGGATACGCCAACACAACTTTCTATAAATGCCCAAACTGCGAAGGCGCACCTGCCTATGGAGTTTCACAAAAATGTGTCAACTGCCATTCTAATGCAATTCCATTAAGAAAGATATCTTTAGTGGATGCCCCTGGGCACGAAACATTGATGGCAACAATGCTGTCAGGCTCTGCAATAATGGATTACGCAATACTTTTGGTTGCAGCAAATGAAAAATGTCCGCAGCCACAAACTAAAGAGCATTTGATGGCATTAGAAATTGCCGGGATACATAAAATCATAATAATCCAGAACAAAATAGACCTTGTAATTGAAGACGAAGCATTGGCCAATTACAAAGAAATAAAGGCATTTGTCAAAGGGACATTCGCAGAAAATGCTACAATAATACCAATGTCAGCACAGCAAGGCGTGAATATTGATGCTTTAATTATGGCGATAGAAGAGAATTTCCCTACACCGGAAAGAGACCTTACTAAAGACTTAACCATGTTCATAGCAAGATCCTTTGATGTCAATAAGCCAGGCACTAAGATAAGCAGCCTTATAGGCGGAGTATTAGGGGGCTCGATAAAAGAAGGGCAATTAAAAATTGGGGAAGAAGTTGAGATAAGACCCGGAAGGAAAGTAGAAAAAGACAACAAATCAATATGGGTCCCAATAAAAACAAAAGTAACTGGAATTAGGACGGGTGAGGATGTAATTGAACAAGCTATCCCAGGCGGATCAATAGCAGTCCAGACTAATTTAGACCCATCAATGGTAAAATCAGACAGCCTTGCAGGGAATTTGCTTGGTCATCCTGGAAAACTTCCAGAGACGCTGATAGAATTAGACTTATTAGCAAAACTTCTTGAAAGAGTTGTCGGGGCAGAAAATGAGCTCAATGTAGAACCAATCAAAAAGGGAGAGGTGCTTATGCTTAATGTAAATGCATCCGTTACCACCGGCGTAGTTAGCCAATTATTCAAGGATGGTTTTCATATCGTTTTGAAAAGGCCTGTTTGCGCAAGAAAAACAGATAGAATTACAATTTCTAGACTTCTTGGCCACAGATTCAGATTGATTGGTTATGCGAATCTAAAGTAAAAACACTACTAATTTTTCCTAAAATTATTTAAAGATGATATTACTCTTAATCTAATGCTGAAAAAGAGGCAGATTACTATCAGTGGCCATCCGGGCGCAGGAAAATCCAGTACAGGGAAAAAAATTGCTGAGCTTCTAAGATATAAATTCTTTTCTGCAGGAGATTTCAGGAGAATGGCTGCAACTGAATTAGGATTAGACATTGATACTTTGAACATGCTTGAAACTTTCAAATTGGAGATGCAAAATAAGGGATTAAATAAATGCGTGACATCCTCAAGACTATTAGAGGAAGCTGGCCTGAGATCAGAGTATCACGATTCGTTCCAGAAACTAATGGCTTACGGCGACACAGACATCCTTGTTGATAATCAGCAGAAGAACCTTGCCTCTACTACAGAAGAAATAATCATCGAAGGGCGATTGGCATACCTGCATTTTCCAAATGCATTCAAGGTATTCTTCTATTGCGAGCCAACAATTGCAGCTTCGAGAGTCTTCAAGGATAAAAGAAACACAGAAAAAGGTCATTCATCAGAAGAAGATGTTTTAACCAGAATAAAAGATTCAATGGAATCCGACAGGCAGAGATACATCGCTAAATATGGTAAAATCGGTGACTGTTATACTTATGAAAAAGCTAATTTTAATTTATACATAGATACAAGCCATATGGATCAGCAAGAAGTAATAGACAAGATTCTAAAAGAATATTCTTATGAATGGTGATGAGTTTTATGCAAATAACTATTGGTGGTATGCCGGGGGCAGGAAAATCTACAAAGGCCAAGATGATTGCGAAGAGACTAAAATTAAGATTTTATTCGATGGGAAATATAATGCGCAAGATGGCCGCCAAAAGAGGGATGACCATAAATGAATATATGGCCTTGAAAGAAGACATTGATTCAGAAATAGACAACTACCAGAAAAAGATCGGCCAGGAAGAAGATAATTTTGTTTTAGAAGGGAGATTGGCGTTCCATTTCATCCCTAAATCAATAAAGATATTCTTCGACGCTGATAAAAAAGAGGCTGCTAAAAGAATCTTCAGAGACCAAAGAACTGGCTCGGAGAAGCATTATTCATCCATGAAAGAATCACTTTCAGCGCTGAATGAAAGAATCAAGTCTGACAAGGCGAGATACAAGAAACTCTACGGGATAGATGCTTATGACAAGAAAAATTTCGATTATGTCATAGACACAACAAAACTTGGGCCTGAAGAAAATACTGAAAAGGTCATATCTCTTATAAGGAAACATGCCAAAAAATTATAAGGGGCATGTCCTAACTGAAGAAAATGGATGAAAAATTAACCTTGCCCATACTGAAGAATGCTTATTCTAAAAGGGCAAATAACATCAAAATGCGGCTTTCTGAGTTCAAAAAAGTCTTTGAAAAAGGCGATAAAGAAATATTCAGAGAATTATGCTTCTGCATCTTGACTGCCAATGGAACTGCAAGGATTGGGATAAATTGCATCGATGCTTTGGGTGATAAAATTTTCACTGGAAATGAAGAAGACATTTACAAAATTTTAAAGGGAAGATGCCGTTGGACAAATCGTGCAAGTTTTATTATCAGGACTAGAAATTACCTTAAAGAAGATTGCAATGTGGAACTATCTAAAAAAATCAAATCATTCAGAGATATGAATGAGTTAAGGGATTATTTCGCCAAGAACAAGTATATAGTTGGATTGGGCTATAAGGAATCATCACATTTCTTGAGGAATATCGGAATTTCCGGGTATGCGATACTAGACAAGCACATCATCAATTCATTGCACGAATTAGGGGTCTTTGAAAATGCAGAAAGGCCGAAATCTAGAAAACATTATTTTGAGATGGAAGAAAAAATGAAAGAATTCAGCAAAAAAATAGGTATAAACATGGATGAATTAGACCTTTTATTATGGAGCTATAAAACTGGAGAAATACTGAAATAATTATTTGCTCTCAATAATGATGTAATCCTGCTCGTTCCTTGAACCGATATCCAATTCTACTGCCATTTTTATTGTAGGCAATTCCCAAGGGTTCCCCTTCAATTTGTTCTTGGCCTTGTAAGACTGCAATATCTTTATGCCCTCGACATCTATCGCTATCCTATCATTAGACGCCATGATCAATCCAGGCTCTTCAACTTTGCCATTTGTTGGGCCGCCAGTAACAAAACATTTCCTTGCATCCATAACGATTAATGCTGGCTTGAATAAAACATTAAGTTCTGCTGTCTTGCACTCCAGATTAAACAGATGTAATGGAACCCTCTCTAAATTTGACATCATTCCTACAGATAATTTCAAGCTCATTGTGAATTTGTCATTCCGGTGTGTTTTTAAGCACGGGAAATAAATCAGCTTGTCTACTTCGCCAAGTATCTTTGGAACTTTAACCTTGCTTAAGCATTTGCCGTCAATTCTTTTTTCAACCCATTCGCCTTCATCAAAATTAATCAATTGGCTTCCTGATTCTTTGGCTGCCCAGGTAACGCCCATTTTTTCCAAAACTTTTCTGGTGGGCTTCCATAATATCCCTGAACTCTCACCGATAATAACTTTCTTTGCTCCCGCTTCATATATTAATTCTGCCAATGCCTTCAATGCATCCGGGTCGGATGTTGCAGGATAAGGGTCATCGCTGTTGTAGTTAGGCTTTATCAGGACTGTATCTCCCTTAGAAACATACTTGCTAAAACCAGCAATTAATCCCACTGCTTTTTTTATTGAAGCCTTGACATCTTTTGTCGCCGTTACTTTTGAAACAAGAA
>JAHFJF010000050.1 GCA_023245975.1 archaeon | reverse complement strand
GAAAAACTCTCTCAAATATTTGAATGGAGATATTCAGAAGAAAGACCGGACATAGAATTATACAGCACAATCAGAAGCAGAACAATTGGTCTTGGAAATCTGTCAGGAGTTATTCTTGCAGAACCAACATTGAGTTTGCAAAGCATAACCATAAGTAGTGGCAATTACATCCTAAAAAATAGAAATGCTGATTTTGCATTATATGGCAACTTTATTTTACAGAAATCTAGTGATTCAAGAATGCCTTATCCAAAGATAACACTACTAAATGGAACGTTTAATTCTTTTGACATGGAATTTATCTGCGATAGGAATACTCCCTGCACCATAATAATAGACGCAAATACCGGAGAAGCCATAGTAAGGGGAGAATCATCTATAATTCGAAAAAAAGAGGTTGGAAGGGATGAAATACTGGCTAGAGATATTCAATTGAAACCAATTCAAACAACCGACATAACCAGAATTAACCTTAGCTTCAACTCATTAGAAGGAACAACTGAAAGCCGAATAGGAAAATTCTCATTAATCTCTGGAGATGGAGAATATGCACTAATCAAGGGAATCCGACAAAATACTGGTGAAGAAGTACTGCAAGAATCCATAATTGGAAATGTCCATATTAGCAATATTGCAAACCCATATGATGAATGGTTGAGAACAAATAATAATGGTGACTTAATAATAGATTTCAATGCGGAAGAATTATTCAGAATAAATAAGAAGATAATAAATTATGTAGACTCATCTATTTTTCAAACATATTGCTTCGGTATGAGAAGCAAAAGCTGCTTAAATTTTATACCTCAAACTGGAGAAGCAAGAATATCCATGAAAGATGGGGCCATTCTGTCCTTAAATCTTAACAATGATGCAATAAGAAAGATAAATCTCCAGGCATTTCGAGCAAATGATCAAAATAGCAGAATCATAGCGGAAAAACCATCTGTTGGCAGAATTATTTTCTCTAGAGATGATGTATTACTTGATGCACCTTGGCAAAATTTCGGGATAAGCTTCTCTGCATTCATTTATCGGCCATTGGAGAAAAGATATGATTCCCTTGAATGCAAACAAGAAGAAAATAAATGCTATCTTAATGGAAGGCCTATTACTTTAGAAACCAGTGCCAATAATTTGATTATATGTAATAACGATACTGGTTGTAATGGTGGGGTATGCATTAGGAATAGATGTGTTGAAGCTGCCGACTGCCGGTTGCTGATAGAGGGGCAAAACACTGATCCACTGCAAACCAATAACATAGATATATTGTTTGTCGGGGAAGGAGTCGATACCTTTTCTGAAGTTGAACAAATAACAAGAAGTTTTGTATATGGCCCAAATGGAATCTTTTATACCGAACCTTATAAAAGCAACAAAGAGAAATTCAATCTCTGGATTCAGCCTGCCCCACCTGCAGCAATATTAAGCGGAAGCGAACAAACAATTGGCACTCCTGATATAGAAAGCATAGACCTCAATAATTGCCCTAGTCCAGAAATAAAAGTAATATTCTCAAGGAGGGTATTTACTCCAAATGCTAATTTCGCATCAAGAGTATGTCGCGTAAGTATAGCGTCCCAAAATGAGATATTCAGAAATCTAAATTTATTGCATGAATTTGGACATTGTTTTGGCGGACTTGCGGATGAATATCATATATTAAGAGCAGGCCATTCCGGAATACCCGGACTGCCAAACTGCATTGCACCATTGGGAAGAAGAACAGCACAGAACATTGCCAAAAATGAATGGTCAAGATTGATAAACCAGGAAGAAGGAAAATCTATTCAAGAAGCTGATTCAGAAGCAAAAAAACTTGTTGAGGAGGCATCAAAAGATTGGAAAGGGTGTGGGGGAATATGTGGTGAAGGATGTTCTAATTTCTTGAGGCCATCAGAAAACTCTGTTATGAACAATAAATACACAAATCCAACTCTGGATTCTACAAAATATAATAAGGTATCATTATTATATTTAAAAGAGAAAATTAGACATTATTTACAAGAAGAGTCTATAATTTAAGCAATACCTTCTCTGATTCTTTACTTTCTTCCTTAGTTTCCGGCTTTTCACCAAATTTAAATGCAGGCATCTCTTCAGGAAGCTCAGAGAAAATTATCCTGCCATTGTTGAAAATCCTTATCTCGTTGTTTTCGCTTAAAGTAAAAACAAGCGTCCCTGGCATGTTATAAGAAGCAGATATGCTTGAAATGTGCCTTGTGCCAACTAATCTTGCAAAGCCAAATTGCTCTGGAAGACCCATCTCTTTCTTGTAAACATTCATGTTCTGTAAAATCTTCAATGGATTCACTATAAAGAACATTCCTGAATGCAACATCTGACCAGTTGGGCTAACCAAAATAACACCATCAACTTCCCTTATTAGTCTAATCCTATCTTTCATATGGATGTCATTCAAATGCTCACAGGTGCTCTCAAAAACATCCTCAGACATTGCTGCCACGTGAGAACTCACTTCTGAATGATAGCCAAGAACAATAGTTATGCCATGCCCATGCTCTTCTTCATTCCTAATCGCATCAAGAATCGCATATAGCCTAAAAACCAAATCATAATCCGAAACAACTAAATTAAGGTTCCCGAGAATATCCTTTATTGTTTCGCTTTCGTATGTCAAATATCCTACACCCCTCTTTAACCTTAACAACTGGAACCCTCGACGAAATTTCCAAATTTCTGGTTCCAAGCTATCTAAGATTGATATTTTAATGGGAAAACTTATATATAAAGATATCCAACATTAAAAATAACAATTAAAATAGATAAAATTGAATAAAAATGATAACAAACCAAGAGATTTTATTTGAATATTGGGATTTGACCCAGAAAATCCTGAAAAGCTATACGCAAAAACTTTCCTACGAACTACAAAAAGACTGGTTTACAATGAAAGACAAGAATAATTATATCTATATAACTGCAAAAAAAAATAACTCCGAATCAATCCCAAAAATTGGAAGAAAAATATCTTATGGGAATTTGATGCCAGAGAATTTAGACAAGATATTGCCTTTCAATAATAAATCCTTGCTACCTGAAAGCATTTTAAAGACACAATCTCGATTGGAGAAGCTTGCAATCACTATCTCAAACACCAAAATTGTTGGATTTGCATTTGAGAATGGGATTTCCCTAAATATTTTAGGTGAAAAATTTGAATACAGTCAGCTTGAAAATTCTATACTTGTGCCATTAGAAGCTGCAGAAAGTGGCGGCGACCTAATTCCCTACATGGAAGAATGCATGCTGAAAAAGAAAGGCTTATGGCGAAGGATGAGAGAACTATTCTAAATCCAAGGAATCATATGCTGAATAAACTGCGCTGACTGCTTCACCAACGCCAGTAATTAACTGCTTAAACCTTGTATCGGCAACATCACCTGCGGCAAAAACTCCCGATAGATTTGTTTTTGATTCCCTGTTAATTATTATCTCTTTTTTGTCATTTAATTTCACACCAAGCTTTTCTGCCATCTGCGAATTAGGCAGATGACCAACGGCGATGAAAACACCGTCCAGCTTCAATTCCTTGCTGGCTTTGTAATCTTTATCTAATGTAACAGAAACTACCTTCTCCTTCCCATTAATTGATAACACGTTTGTATTGGTAATTATTTCTATCTTCTTGCTAGCTTTTATCTTATCATAGTTTATAGGCTCTGGATGTATCTTATCGCCACGGTATATAATGTAAACTTTTGTCGCATATTGCGTCAATACTAAAGCATCCTTCCCGGCCGAATCAGAACCGCCAATTACTGCAACAACCTTATTTGTGAAGAAGTACCCATCACAAAGGGCGCAATAGTTGACACCATGATTAGTCAATTCTTTTTCTCCCGGGACATTTAATTTTCTTACAGTAGTCCCTGTTGCAAAAAGTACTGTCTTTGACTTGTAAGCCTTGCCATCAGATTTTATATCAAAACCTCTCTTTGACTTTGTTACTTCAGTAACAGATTGATTAAGAATATCAACATCATATTCCCTTGCATGGTCTTCAAGCATCTTTGCCAATTCCGGGCCGGTTGCCTGCTTAATGCCAGGGTAGTTTGAAACATCATTCGTCCATGTGATTAAGCCGCCAATTAAATCACCAGTGAAGACTACTGTCTTCATCCTGAACCTTCCAGCATACATGGCTGCCGCGAAACCTGTGCCACCGCCACCTATAATAGCTATATCGTATTCCGCCATTATTAGAAAAATAGACTTCCAATGCTTTTAACACTTATGGTTTGCGAAAAAAGTAGATAAGTTTCCGTAATTGCCGTAAATCTGGATTAAAAATAGCCAAAAGGCTTATAAAAATTAATTCTTACCTATAGTGTATGGTTAGAAAATTAGAGTTTATAGACTGGACAATGATATTACTCTTTATTACCCTAATAATCTGGTTCATTGTTATGCTGGTGAGGAATTAAAATGAAAAGATTAGAAAATATATTGAAATGGGTTTTAGCGTTATTTGTAATTTATTTAATATTTGAATTATTCAGGAAAATGATTGGCGGCAGCCTTGGATTCGAAGAACTAATTGTTGGATTATTGATTGCAAATTTAGGTTATACTTTCAAGATAGATAGCAAATTCTCAGAACATATCGGTTGGCATAAAGGAAAAGCAGGCTCTAATTAATTATTGCTTCCAAAAGCTTATATTAATCGAGAAGTAATCTTTGTTAATGGCAGAAGCAAATCCACAAAAGTACGAGATAGGCGATTTTGTTATTTATAGGATGCAGATGGATACTTTGCCAGGACTAAGAAATAATGTCTATGCCATTGTTGAAAGTGAAGGAATAACCCTCATAGATGCAGGATATGGATTCGGGGCCGCTTCCTTAATTAATAAAAATATCAAAAAAATCTCAATTAAACATAACAAGAAATTGAATAAAGTAATTATAACACACTCCCATATAGATCATTTTGGCGCAATAGGTAAAATAAAAGGGAATTTCGATACTTATGCTCATATGCCAGATTCTAACGTGATAAAAGATTTCAGAAACAGCCTGTATACTTATGAAAAAAAGCTCAAGACTTTCCTAAAAACATCAAAAACGCCATTACCAACTGCCATCCAGATTAGATTCCTTTACAAGACGCACAAGATACTATTTAATGGATATCCAGTAAAACCAATAAACGAAGGCAAATTCGGCGATTTGGAGATAATACTTACTGAAGGCCATTCACCGGGGCATATCTGCATTGGGCTAGGAGATGCAATATTCACAGGCGACCATCTCTTGCCGAACATTACACCAACACAATCGCCATATTTCATAACTCCCGGCTGCGGGCTTGAGAATTATATAAACTCCCTAAAGAAAATTGCAAAAATGAAATACAGGATAGCATTCCCGGGGCATGAAGAGCCTTTTGAGAACATTCAGTCTAGAGTCAAAGAAATAATAAAATTCCATGAGAATAGATTAAATATTATAGAAGGGGCATGCATAGGAAGAACCATATTTCAAACTGCTAAAAAAATATTCGGGAAGAAGATGCACGGATACCATAACCTCCTTGGGCTGCTAGAAGCTTCAGCACATCTAGAATATTTAATTGACAAGGGAAGGATAAGCCAAAACAATGGTATTTTCACTAAAATTGCATAATCTTTATATTGTGGTAACTAATACCACCATTATCTTAACATGGAGGGAATAAAAGATGAGTGAACTAAAAGTATTAACTTCTGAGTCCGTTGGAAGAGGACATCCAGATAAGGTTTGCGATTCAATTTCTGATGCAGTTCTTGACGAAGTATTAAGGCATGATCCAAAAGGGAGAGTTGCCTTGGAAACTGCTGTTAAAGGCGGATTTACTCTTAATGATGAAGATGAGAAAAAATTTGCTCTAGCAGTACCATTAGTTGCATATGTTAATGGGGTTGTCTCATTATTAGGGGAATTAACAACTAGCCATAATGTTAATCTTGAGGATGTTGTTAAAAAAACTGTAAAAAGGATTGGATATGTTCATCATGAAGGCTTTAATGATAGATGCTTGGTATTGTCATTTGTAGGCAAACAAAGCCCAGACATTGCCCAAGGCGTTAACTCTTCTTCTCAAAAAGAGCAAGGGGCAGGCGACCAAGGATTGATGTGGGGATATGCCACAAATGAAACTACAGAATTTATGCCATTAGGATTAGTACTTGCACATAAACTCGTAAAAAAACTAGAAGAAATAAGGGAATCTGGTTTGCTTCCTTACTTAAGGCCAGATACAAAATCCCAAGTAGCCGTAGTATACGAAGGAAATAGGCCAGTAAGGTTGGAAAATGTAGTTGTTGCTGCTTCGCATGATCGCCAAGTCAGCATGGAACTTCTTAGAGAAGATGTTATGGAGCAAGTTATAAAACCGATTTGCGGTGAATGGCTTACTAAGGAAACTACCTATCACATAAATGGAACTGGAAGATTCGAAATACATGGTCCAGTCGGAGATTCAGGAGT
>JAHFJF010000049.1 GCA_023245975.1 archaeon | reverse complement strand
AATTCTGCAGAAAAAGCGACAGCAAATGCTATGAGTTTGGCAGCAGGAGCGAATATGACTTAAGATATTGTTATAACGATGCAAGAAAATGCAGCTGCCCCTCTACAAATAATTGTGATGGAAAAAAAGAAGTTTGTGCTACTTATGAAAGAATGTTGATGAAAAAAACGCCTTGCCCAAGAGGTGCTGCGCCATGCGCAAAAGTCTGCGCCGAAAGGTTCAATGCCTGTGTAACATGGAAAGATTGCAAGTATGGCACAACAACTGCAAAGAACCTAAGCTGCTTAAGAGATCCATTGCCAGCAAATGGTGCATTAGGCCCAGCATACAGGTCATATCCAGGAATGTGCTATACTGATTTTAGGGCTGGAAGAGACCTTACATGTTCAACAAATACCCAATGTGCTCTTGGAGAAGAATGCAAGGTGCCAGCATTCGGGCTTGGAGTTAAGTATTGCATGAGGAAAGAATGCACTTCAAGCAAAGAATGCAGAACTCCGCCTTATGATGAATTAAGCAAGCCATCTACAGGAACATTAAGAGTTGAGTTATATTGTAACAGACAGAACAAATGTGATGGCAGATTTGTCAGCACTGCTACCTGCACAACAAATAATGATTGCGGCATTGATGAATCCTGCAATACCGCTGGCAATAAGAAAAAGTGCGGAAAAATAGCACCTGGAGAATGCACAGGCCCAGATTGTAGTTCAGAAGGAGATAGTGAAGAAAATGAAAGGCTAAATAAATGGAAAAAAGCAATCTCAAATGCATTAAACTTATTCAAGACAAGGCTTAACCAGGTAGAAAGGCAGCATCAAAGCCAAGCAACTGGCCGATCAATTACAGGATTCCAGATATTCGCACCAAGGCAAAACTTGCTTCCAGTGCAAAATAATGCTCCGCGAGATTTATTACCTGCAGACAGAAATGTTCCTGAAGCTATACCTGACACAGTAGAAGAATGGAAAACAGCATTAAGGGCATTAGACAACACTTTTCAATCTGTTGAAGATAGAATCTGCTCAGAATCTTTCAAGCACCCTGAAATAGAAACAGAAGGATTGCCGTGCCCAATAAGTGGGGGCCCATTGGCAACCCCGCCATCGCTTGTGCCGGAATTAAGGACACAACTGCCAGCGCCAGCTAGTGCCCTACCAGGAGTAGGAATATGAAAAGATTAATCATAACACTAATTATTGCACTTATTTCAATTCAATTAGCTATCGGGCAAGATGATGCGCCGACAGAGCCAATAAGCGCAACCTTAACTTTCAGCAGCCTAAATTTGCCATCCGGTCCAGTAACTGGATATAACCTGACAATGGAAGGCGATGCTACTCTTTCTGTTTTAGGAGTTGGTTCAAAAGCTGTTTATTTCATTGTCGGAGCACAGCCTGCTTTCTACAGAAAAACAACAGAAAATAATATACAATCGTTTGATGTGCCATTTGACGCCGATGCAAATTTAAGAATAACTGCCATGACAGAAGATGCAAGCGAAGTAGTCATCAATAGGCTGCCTTACCAATTTGCTTATGGAGATAGTGTTGATTTCGGATTGGATATAGCATTTGAAGGATCAATGTACGGCCTCATTTTCGGAAGGGCGTTGAGCAATGGCGCAATAAAGGTTAATAATGTTGCAGGAAAGAGGCTTTTCTTATATAATGATGCTGATGGCGGATTTACTTTATTAAAAGATGATAATGCTTTGCAATCGTTTGATGTTTCTTCAAATAATTTAGACTTTAGGGCTCCTAGTGCTTTAGCTGGCGGCGAAGACGAGGCTGTTGCAGAAGAGAGAAGGAGGGAAAGAGCTGGTGCAAGAGCTGAATTAGAATCCGCAGACGTTTGCACTGACGTTGATGGTGATGCCGGAAACGAGCAATATGGAATGCCATCTTATGGTTACGAAGATACTGGTTTAGTATTGTCTGATTTCTGTGCTTCTGATGTTAGGGTTGGAAGAACGGTTCTCAATGAAGTTAAGTGCAATACTGAAGGAAATGTTTATTTGGAAGAGCACCAATGTTCAGGAGTTTGCAGCAATGGGGCATGCACTGCAGTTGCACATGAAGGAGTTGCTTTCTGCTATGATACGGACTTCCAAGGCAGGGGTATAGGATTGGAGAATTCAGCACAAGTTTTGGCAAGGTCCTATGCAACAAAAGGAGTTAACATTGGTTTCTATGCTGCTGCAGGAGACATATCATATGGATTATGGACAGATTCATGCGCTTCTGAAAAAAAGTTGGTTGAATATGCATGCAAGCTAGATAGGACTAGATTCTCAACTGTTACCTGTGGGTCGGGCTGCAGTGAAGGAAAATGTGCATCTCCGCCATATTGCACAGATACAGATGGCGGTGTAAATGAAAAAGCACAAGGGGCTGTTACAGTAATTAAGGCAAAAGGTGTTGGTGCAGGCTTAGAAATGACTGCAAGTGTCGATGATTGCATTAATCAAAGAAGCGTCAGGGAATATTTATGCAATGATGATGCAAGTGCAGGATTAATTGTAAAAGAATGCCAATTTGGATGTGTTCAAGGAAGATGCTTGAAAGAAGGAGAAGTAGTAGAACTTCCAAAATCTTGTACAAGTAAGGACAATTGCAACTTCAGCCAGGGTTGCCTAAAAGAAGCTGGGGCAGCAGATGGAGTTTGCGGCAAGTGCACAAAATCTGCTGATTGCGGTTCAGGATGGCAATGCGCTTCTGGAAGATGCAGGCCAGCAATAGGAAGATGCGTCAATGATATTAATTGCAAGCTTGGCAAATACTGTGAAAAAGGTCCTGTTGGTCAGTTAGGCTATTGCAGCCCAGAAAACATAAGGACATTAGAAGGTGTTCGATTGGCATTAGAAAGAAGATGGAACAGAATAGGAGTCTATGACAAGATTATATCCAGTGCAGAATCATTGCATGGCCTAGCATTGCCTGTAAGAAAAGCAAATGGCCAAAGCTGCCTGGTAAATTCTCAATGCACGTCAAAGTACTGCAACCCAGAAACAAGCAAATGTGAAGCTGCTGGTGCAACACCTCGTGCTGGAGTTAATGACATAAGGAACACGCTGGCTGTTAGAAATGTTCCCGCCCCCCCAAGACCAGGACCGATAATTCCAAGACCTTAATTCTGATATGAAATATATATAAACCCAAAACAATTCTAAATATTGATGGAATCAATAGGCGGCCAGGCAGTTATAGAAGGCGTTATGATTCGGAACAAGGACATAGTAGCTACAGCCGTAAGAAAGAGTTCAGGTAAAATAAAAGTATCAAGGCTGAATGTAAGCAGCATCACCAAGAAGCATAAGATATTGAACCTTCCTGTAATCAGGGGTGTGATAATTCTTTTTGAAACAATGATGATAGGAATAAAGTCATTGAATTTTTCAGCTAATGAAAGCACAAACACTAAGGAAAAGGAAGAAATGAGCCAGTGGCAGCTGGTATTGGCCATAATTATCGCATTGGCATTCGCATTAGTCCTATTCAAGCTTCTCCCTTTGGGCATCGTGCAGTTAATAAATAATTTTTTTATATTAAATCGGTTTTCTTTCAGCATTATAGAAGGCGTTTTGAAATTATTAATACTTTCAGGCTATATCTATGCCATATCTTTCATGCCGGACATAAAGAGAATCTTCATGTATCATGGTGCAGAGCACAAGGTAGTAAATTGCTATGAGAATGAAGGCAAAGTTACTGTAAAGGCTGCAAAGAAATATTCGACAATCCACAAGAGGTGCGGAACAAATTTTGTCACGCTGGTATTGATTATCAGCGTCTTAGTCTATATTTTCATACCTTTGGAATTTAGCTTTATGGCAAAATATGCCGCTAGGGTTGCGTTGTTGCCATTAGTTGCCGGGATATCATATGAAGTATTGAAAGTAAACGCAAAATATCCTAAGTTGAGAATATTCGAATTATTCATAATACCAGGATTATTATTGCAGAGGGTAACCACAAAAGAGCCAAATAGCAAACAACTTGAAGTTGCATTGAGGGCATTAAAAGAGTCTTTGAAGCAGGGTTCTTAAGGCAAGTTATTTAAATATACATAAACATAACAGATAAGAATGAGATTTGTCTCTAATAATGTAATAGAAATTGATAGGGAGCTATCAGATTTAGATTTATTCACACTTGATTTTGTTAATATATTAAGGCAGCACACAAATTATGTAATTGTAAGCGGCTATGTTTCAATCCTATTAGGAAGAGCAAGGGCCAGCGAGGATATAGATATAATTATACCAATGCTGGCCAAAACTAAGTTCATGCGGCTGTTAAAAGGGATTAAACAAGCAGGATTCTACTGTCTGAATTCAGAAGATGAAAATGAGATATATGACTACCTAAAAGATAACCTCGCTGCAAGGTTCGCAAAAGAGGATGTAGTTATCCCTAATGTAGAATTGAAATTTGCCAAAAATAAAATAGATGAGTTAACGCTTAATAAGGCGATAACTGTAAAATTAAATAAGGAAAGTATCATAATATCCAGCCTTGAATTGCAGATTGCTTTCAAGGAAATAGTCCTGAAGTCACCAAAAGACATAGAAGATGCCGAGCACATTAGGGCTGTTGCAAAGGGGCATCTTGATATGGCGCTGATAAAGAGGTATGGGGCGATGCTTGATGGCTTTTAACGAAGAGAACCTGCAAGATAGATTAAAATTTGTTGATTTCTGGGCAAAGTATATCCTAGAGCACGATGACAAAGATTGGTCGAGACAGCAGAATGTAATCATAAATTCCTGCTTGCGCACTGCAAAAATAACAAAAGAGTCTTACTTGAAATTAAAAGGAAAAAAATGAAGCCCGATTTCATAATTGAAGTGTCGTGGGACATCTGCAACAATCAAAGTGAAATAAGCAAATCAATAGCATCCAAATCCAGATTCATGCATGATAAGAACTGCCTTTTAATTGGCCCATATTTCCCAAATAATAACGATTTCTCTTCAAAACCATTGCCGCAAGGATTTTTTCCTGCTTTTGATGAATTAAGGAAACTAGGCATAGTCTGCTATTTTGGAAGTTCATACGGTTGCAGGGCAATATTGATAGATTTTTCAAAACTAATGCATCAGAAAAATAAAATCAAGGGCGACTTATGGGAATGGTTCAAGGTAGATTCCTTGCATTCAACAAAAGATTTTGAAGAAAAAGCAGTTTTCGGTTATGCAGCAGGTATTCTGGTAGAAAAGATACTTCCTTCTTACAACTACGAAAAAGGCGTGTTGCAATGTTACGACTGGAAATCCTGTTCATGCCTCCTTTATGCAAAGGCAAAGAAGCTTAAAATCGCAAAAATATACACATCATATTCTACTGTGTTAGGAAAGGCATTAGCAGAGTTAGGCATTGACAATATAGAGCCTGATAAGGAGGCATACAAGCTTAATATTGAATCAAAGCACCAGATGGAAAAAGAAGCAGTCATTAATTCCGACTTATTTACAGCCATTAGTGAGTCTGTAGCATTGGAGGCAAGGAATATTCTTGGGGCAAAGGCAGCCGTTATACTCCAGCAAGGATTAGATTTTGAGAGCTATCCAAGGCTCGACGAGCTGTCTGTTAAATCAAATCTTTCCCGATCCAGATTAAAAGAGTTTGTAAATTATTACTTCTTCCCATATTACCAATTTAGCCTATCAGAGACAAGTTTCATTTTAATTGTTTCAGATTCTGATGGCATTGAAAAGACAGTAAAAGCTCTAAGCATGCTAAATAAAAAGCTGAACAAATCAAAAAAGACAGTAATAGCATTCTTTTTCATGCCAGTATTCTCAAAAGGCATTAAATCATCAGTAATAGACAACAAAAAGCAATATCTAAATTTACGAAGCTTCATAGAAGAAAATGAGGACGATTTCAAAAATGAGATAATAGAATCTGTCATCGCAAAAAAATCATCAACAAGGCAATTGTTAAGCTTGATTGCAGCAGCTAGAGAAAGGCCTTTCCATAAGGATGGCAATCCTCCAATATGCATCAATTATTTGGAATATGAAGCAAATATACTAAATATATTCAAGAAGAATTCCCTATTTAACAGGAAACAGGACAATGTTAAGATAGTCTATTCAAATGATAGACAAAATGATTTTCTGAATTTTGAAGAGATAGTTTCAGGGTTCGATTTGGGGATATTCGCATCAGCTTACGAGCCTATTATTTTCAAGCCATTGGAAACAATGGCTCTTGGCATTCCAGTGATAACCACTGATCGCGGTTTTGGGAGGCATCAAAAAAATCTTGGGCACACAATAATCCCATTTAATAAGGAATTTTCAGGCAGGCTTTTCAGCCATATTAATTCTTTAATAGGCAAGTCAGGGAATGACAGGATTAAGCTAAAGGTTGAAGCCAAGAACAAAGCAAGGGCCTATGATTGGAAGAATTTATTTGAAAACTATGCCAAGTCATATGAACTGGCCATTCAAAAGGCTCCCCCCTAATAAATAGCCACTAATGGGGAGTAATAAAAAGAAAGGTTTATATACGGCCTGTTTCTCCCAGTCAAGGAGCGCCAAGAAATGATATTAAAAATGTTTGGAGATGAATTGATAAAGAGGCTGATGGCTGGAGAAAGAGACTTCTCGCACATAGAGCTAGAGCCAGAATTCGACTTCACAAAGCATGATTCTTATGGAGAATTAAAGAAATACCTGCACAGCAGGAACTTAAAGGATGAGCCATTAATACTGATTCAAGGCAGCTTAGTTGGTGCAAACTTATCTGGATTGGTGTTGCCGTATACAAAGGCATATAATGCTGATATGAGGAGAGTTAAGGTAATGCATGGCACATGGTATCATTCAATATTTCATGGCACAGACCTTTCACACGGCAAATGGTTAAACACTGATTTAAGATACATAGACGTTTATGATGCTTTAATAAG
>JAHFJF010000048.1 GCA_023245975.1 archaeon | reverse complement strand
TGTCTTCTATGCTTATAACCCTATGATTCTGCGGTAGAAATGACATGCAAATGTTCAATACACTAGTTTTTCCGGCAGCTGTTCCTCCAGAAATGATTATATTCATTTCATACTCTACCGCAAGCCAAATTAAAGCAAATATTTCTATGCTGATTGTTGAGTTATTTATTAGGTCAACTACTGTCCATGGATCTCTTGCGAATTTCCTGATGGTGAGTGTATTTCCTTTGCCAGATATTGGGAATAAAACTGAATTTGCCCTGTCACCAGTTACAAGGTGTGCATCCAATAATGGAGTCAAGGTTGATATCTGCCTCCCGACCCTCCTAGCAATTATGTTTGAATAATTTAATATCTGATTCTCATTCTCTACCTTGATATTTGATTCAAGCCACCCAAATTTTTTATGGTAAATTCTAATGAATTCCAAAGATGAATTAATCACAATCTCTTCAAGGCCCTCATCTGAAAGAAGGAATTCTATTTCGCCAAGGCCAAGCATTTCTCTAATGAGCCTTGAAATCATGTGCAGCTTGCTATCTTTTGAAACTGTTGGAATCTCAATTGTGATTAGTTCATCAGCGCGTTTCATAAACTGTTTTTTAAGCCTGTCAATTACTACCTGATCAAATATCTCTATGTTTGATATGTCTAATTCAAGAACTAATTTGCTCTTTATGCCATCCAGCAATGCTAGTGTAGGCAATTCAAACTGTGGGAGTGTAACTATATATCTCTTGGTTTTTCCTTGGCCAATTACATTTATTTCCACAGAAACACCTTCACAAATGATGTTGTACTTGGAAAGTTTTTCTTCTGCCATGCCTATTTCCCCCCTTTGGCTTTTAGTTTTGCATCTCCAAATGTAGGGTAGACAATCCTAATGAGGTCATGCTCCTCTAGTATCTTCGCCCATTGCTCGGCTTTTTCCTTGGTAATATTGAAATGTTTAGCAACATCCCCGATTGATACTTCCTTTTTCTCTTCCGTATAATCTACAATCCTATCAAAATCAGTCTTTACTTTGTTAGATGTTGTTAGCTCTCCTTTTTCAAGTTTTATTTGTTTGGGTTTTTCTAGTTGAGTATAATTTTCTTGCTTTTCCTTTTCTAAATCAGGTTTTTTATCTTGATAAATTTCCTGTCTTTTAGTGGCAGCTGCCTTTGTTGCAGTTTCTGGAAGTTTATGGTGCTTAATGCCCTTTATTGAAAGTTTATGGTGTGCCACTGGTTCTTTGGCTTTTCTTTTGAATAAATTTTTTATTTTTTGGATTAAAACGGAGAAATAATTAATATTATGCTTCCCGGGGTTTTTTGCTTGTTCTTTTTTCTTAAGAAGTTTTTCTTTTTTATGTTGCACAGCATTTTTTTCAGCAATTTCAAGCCTCCTTTTCCATTTGGGCACAAATCTTAGCAATACTATTGGCAATGCTATGAAAATTATGAGCAATGATAGCCATACCAAGAAAGCCGCGCGGCTATTTTCTATAAATGCTATAATTGCTAATGCTACAAGCACCATGGACATTAATGTATGCCCGACTAGGACTACTCTGTCACCCTCCATTTTTCCCCATATTAAATTAGCCATTAAGACTATATAAAGTTAATTCTATGCTGATGCTATGCAATCCTCAAATCTCCATATTTCTTGGCAATCAATCCTGGGACAGTTATATTTATCTTGCTTTCAAGGAATATTTTTGGCTTAACGCCGGTATCTGCATAATTTATTCTAGATGTCAGGGCTACCTTATTATCTCTGGCATTTACTGATGCAGAATAATTTGAAAATAAAACAGTCAAGGATTTTGTGCCCAAGGATATCTCAACAGAGGCATCCTGTAATGGGTTTATCGACAATGTTTGGTTGCAAGATGTCCCATTCCCGCCTGTAGCGGCAACGGAAAATGAGAAATTGCCTGATGCTGATGAAGAACTGCAGGAAGTAATGTTAATCTCAAAGAAATCTATTATGAAAGAATAAGATTTTGGTGTTGAATTTGTTCGCATGAATTCAGTTATGTTTTTAGATATATTTTGCCAATTAACAATTCCTGCCTGCGAAACCCTTAACGAGACATTATTCGGCAATAGCCCAACTTGAACATTTTTATCATTGTAAATGGCGAAATTTCTTAAGTTATTGAAAGAATTATTTAGCCGTGTAAAATTAAAAGGGATTTTCTGTTGAAATATGGCTTCTGTTGTAGATGCTGTATAGGTCATCTCTGAATCTAATGAGAATATTTTCGAAAAGGAATTTTGCAATGAAGTATCTAAGTCATAAATGCGATTTATGGAAGCTAATTCCATAAATCTGGCATCATCTGTTGCAGCATTTCCCGCAAATATGAAAGAAAGTGACAATACTATAAATGCAAACATGGTCAGTGATAATGTGAAAAATACAGCCTTTTTCATTTTGGCCATACCTCGTAGGTTACAGCAGATGGATAAGCATTTCCACCCTGGACGGCATAGAAAAATCTTTTTCCCGCAACTATGAATTTTTTGTTTGTTTGGGCAGATTCTGTTTCAACAATTATTATTGAACTGGAGGCAGTTGAATTAATCAGCATCCTCATATTATAGCTGATTGGCAAAATTTCCTCTATTCCTGACTTGATTTGGAGCGGGTCCAGCGTATCCAATGTACCATCGGCCTGTAGCACTGCAGTTATATCGCTCCCAACCCTTAGCATTTGCATATTCACTATAAAAGTTTCATTAGTTTTCAAAAAGAAAAATGCACTTCCCATAAGTATTATGGTCACCAGTACTACTGCCACTGCGGCATCTAAGCTCAATACAAACCCTTTTTTGTCAATCAAGATAATCACCTTCAGAAGGCGGGAATGTAACGGTGATTGTATCAGAAATTGCCTGGCAAGATTTGGGAGTCATTAATAAGTCAAATGTTCTTTCAGTAGCTATATTCAAAACCCTCCACCAGTTCGTAATCGTTATTGATTTCTTTATAGAAAGCCCGAGCCCTTTTATCTGCATGTCCCCTTCATTATAATCATCTACTTTGATATTCAAGTATTCTGGCAATTGGTTATTGTTTCTTACACCGATGTATACATCATCATCTGCTGCAGTTGTAGTACCCATATAATCAATAAGGTATTCCACATCCAATGCTGATGGGCAGATTTGCGCATTCGGGACATCATTTGGTAAGTCTTTTTTGCCTGCACCGCTATCTCCAGGAGAAGATTGGTCTGTTTGTTTTTGTGAAGAGATTATAAGCGGACTTTCAGTGCCCTCTTCAGGCTCGGTATTTGCTATCCTTTCAATTTCAATAATTTTTTTCTCTTCTGGGATTATTTTTTTTTCGACAAACCTAAATGCCTCTTTAGAAAGTATAAGATACGCTAAAATAAATATTATCATTATTGATAAGGCAATCGTAAAATAAAAGAAATACTTCTTTTTAGGCTGCATTTACTATTACCTCTGCATAATCTATATCCTGTGTGCCACCTGCATCAAATGCAGGGTCATAAGTCATCCTTATATTGATATTATTCGCAAGGGAAACTGAAGTTATGCAAGAGCTTATGGCAGCAGAATGTTCGGCAAAGCTTACATTTTGCACATTTGAATTATATGCACCAAGGCTTATCCAATTTCCATTCCAGCATTGTATTTCATGCCTAGACACTTCTGATGCAGGTAATGTCCCTCCGGCAAGATATTCCCTGTGCCATACCTTGAATGTAGCATTCATAACTGCCTTATTAGATGTTATGCCAAGATTCGGGAAATCAAATTGGATATAGTCTGGTTTGTACAGGCTCTCGTCAACTGCAGTTGCATATTGGAAATCATTATTTGTTTGGACTTGCGTTGTCCAGCTTGGGTCATTGTCTTCTTCGAATGCAATAGCAGGAACTCCTGAATATTTTTGAATACTACCGACAAATAACCGGCCTGCACTTCCATTATGCGCACACAAATCATCCCAAAGTGTAAAATGCAATATTACTGTTTGGCCTTCCCATACTGCAAATCTCCTAAGAGTTACTGCTTCATAATTATCACCACAGGTATTCCCTTCAAGGGGTGATATGCCAGCCTCGAACAAATTTACATTATACAAGTCCCTAATTTGCAAAAAGAATTCCTTGCCGACAATTCCAAACAATTCCCTGCTTTTGTTGTAGCTGATGTTAGATAATCTAGTGATTTTTTCTGTAGACAATACCCTGTCATTTGAGGCTAAGCCAATTGCTTGTACGCTTGATACATTCCAGTCAATCGGTATTCCCTCTGATTTCGTAAGCATTTCTGTTATATCAAATGCCTTTAGCATAAGCAGACCATAATTTGTATCATATTCTAGCCTTAATACGTTATGGCCATATGTCCCGACAACAAACGACAATGTGATTATGAATATTATCAGTGCAAAAAAAAGGTCTATTACAACTGCCTGGGCTTTCTTAGAAGGCACTTACTGCACCATCCTTTTTCTGGAGCCGTATTTGGCCATTTAGCTTTAAGTCTAAGGGATTTGAGATGTAAGTGCAAACAACTTCATTATTGGAAGAGTCTTCGTTATTGGCAAAAATGGCGCCCGATGGTGCGATATTGATATAATAATTAGTTTTTATCTCAATGCTGGCCCCATCATTGGATGATGCCAAGGAAGTAATTATATTAGCAATCCTTTGGCATTCAGAAAGTTTTCCCAGGGTAACCTTAGAGTTTCTTATATCTGATTGTTTCTCAGAAATAATCACAAGCATAAATAAAAATATTAAGAATATCAATCCTAATGAAAAAAGAAATTCCATGCTTATCTGTGCTTTTTCCATTTTGAAATTTTTTAGGCAACGCAACAACAAGTGTCTGATTCTGGTCCGCCCGTGCAAAAATCAGATGACACAGTGGAGCCTGCATAACAGTTGTGGCTTGCGCTATAAGGCAGGCCACAATTATTATTGCATTTTGGTATTGAGTTCTCACATACACCATTGCTGAAGCCATTATACCCGCACCAGCCAAGGCAGCTAATTATAAAAGATTCATCTTGTGATGCATTTACTCTTATAGCCCTAGTTTGTGATACATTGCTGTTCTGTGCTGCAGAATTGTCAGTGCAATTAATCCACCAGGTATAATTGCCTTTTGCTAGGGAAGTTGATAGGCTTTGGGACGTGTTTTCTACGATACTGCTATCTATTATTGATTGATCTGAGCTTCCGCCCCCGTCTGGAATCCCTATAAGCCTCAATGTGCATGATGCGATTCCTGCAATTGGAGAAGAAACATTGTATGTAAATTTTACCAAAGCAAAATTACTAACAGTATTATTTGTGGGCCCTTCAAGTAGTACAAGTGGCTTCTGGTTTGACGAAGAATTGACAATCAAGGTGTATGATATAATTGCAGATGCCTGCATTAAATTATTTGAAGTATCCTTGCACCTTACATAATAAGTATAATTGCCAACAGATTGGCTGCCTATAAAGAATTCATGTGTCTGTAATTCCCCGGTGAAATCATTGGACATTGAACTGTAAGTAGCATCGGTAGTAGAATATCTGCAATGGGCATTCTCGTTTGTTGTTGCGCGTAAAGTTATTTCTTGAACTTCTAATGTGCCATTTGGAGACTTTGATGTCACAGTTGGGGGAGTGGTATCATTATAGCTGCCGATTCGGACTGTACCATCTTCTAAAGATTCTAAAGCAATTGTATATGTTCCTTTATCTATTGGCAATGACCCTGAAACAGGTGCAATGGTCGTTGCATAGAAATCAGATGTTGAGCCATAAATATGCAGCAATAGTTGCACAATCGTTCCATTTACAAGGGAAGAAACTACCCCGGAGGGAATGGTTATTTGCACAAACCTCTTAGTTCCAGGGCCTAAAGAATAAACAATATTGGCAGCATTTGCTACACTGGTTACAGCATCATCTGCCTGATTTATCTTTATTTCAGAGTTGACTTTATTGATTGAATAGATAAACAAAGGTATGAGTGCAACAAGTATCAATCCTACTATAATAACATATTCAATGCTGGATTGCCCCTTTATCCCCATTCCATAATAATCCAAGAATGCGTTTTTTATACTTTCCTATCTCATTTTATTAACTTTATAGTGGTTAGTGAAATTTAAATACCCATTTTGCTTTTTAATTTCTAAAATATTTGATATTATAAAATGGGAGGGAAATAGAAATGGAAAAGAAAGGACAAGCAGCAATGGAGTTCTTAATGACTTACGGTTGGGCAATACTGGTCGTTTTAATCGCTATAGGTGCATTGGCATACTTCGGTGTATTGAATCCGAGTAGGTTCTTGCCGGCAAGCTGTACGCTTATGCCAGGATTAAGCTGTGACTCATTTAAGGTAACTACAGATACTGTTACCGTAACAATCAGAAACGGCATCGGAAACGATTTAACTGGAGTACAATTAACAACCTGTGGAGCAAGTAGTACTGCAGCAGATTTAAACGATGGTGATACTGCCACACATTCAATCACTTGTAGTCCTGCACTTACTGGTACAAGGTTCAAGGGGGATTTAGTGCTTGCATATACTGAAAATGGCCTAAATCATACAAGGACAGGTCAGTTAGTTTCTCAAGTAGAATAAAGGCAATAGCCTTTTTTTCTTTATTTTTTCTTTCGATATCTTTTTATATCTCTTTGCACCATTAAATTAAATGCTTCTAGATAAGAAAGCCCAATTCTTCGGGGCAGGTGGCAGCAGGCCAAGTCTCCTCTTAACAGTTGTATTGGCTGCATTATGCTTAGGAATAGGAACATTAGCAACTTTGTCAAGCATTGGTACAGCAGTGCCATTGCCTGAATTCCTGTACAGCCCAATCGTAGTAAAGGTACTTATCATTATAGCCGGTTTATTGCTATTGGTAAGGTCATTCACTATAATGAGGACAGCCTCTATATTGAGCCCTGGGGCGACTGGAATAAGCTCATTGGTCGCAGGCGTCTTGCTCGCAATTATAGGCGCATTGCCATTGCTGAATGATTTCGGCTTGCTATACTTCCTGCCATTCATTCCAA
>JAHFJF010000047.1 GCA_023245975.1 archaeon | reverse complement strand
AAAATCCCCTTATAGGCATTGTAGGCTTTATTAAAAATTCTGATTCTGGTGAAGGCGACGGCAAATCATCTATTGCGCCATCCAAATCATCCTTATCTTCCAATACTTCAGGATATTTTTCTATGGCAGCATTCTTGCATGCCTCTGCTATTTCCTTTAATTCTTGAACATATGCAGCAATCTTATCCTCATTGCCCAGCATGTCACAATCCCCCTCATCAAAATCGTATGGCTGAGAAGGCAAAGATGGGCCCGGCATTATTATCCCTTCTATAGCTAACCCTGCCGGCTCATAGGGGCAGTTTAACTTTAAAGAATCATCCTCGTAGGCATTTGTTGTTACCATCGATGGCTTTGAAATTATAGTGAAAGTCCCTGTTTCATTCTCATCTTTAACTTGTACATTTTGTTGCACCATAGTCAGCTGCCTGGTTGGCTGAGGCTGGTTGTAATAAATCATGCTTTGTGCTGAAACTTGGATAGACAATACTAGAATAATTGCCAAAACCAAAATAGAAGGCTTCATTTTTATAAGCTAAATAACCAGACTTTAAAAAGCTGACCCTAGAAAGGCTTATATAAAAGAAACATGCCAGAAATTCTGGGATTAAAATGAGACAACCAAAATTTGACCTATACGCTGCGCTTGGAGTTAGCAAGAATACTAGGCCTTCGGGAATAAAAGTGGCTTATCTTAAATTGGCGAAAGAGTTTCATCCAGACAAAAATGTGGCCTTATCTTCATTGGAAAGAAATCTTCGCAATGAAGCAATGTACGGAATAAATGAGGCATATGCCATATTATCAAATCCAGTAGAGAGGATAAAGTATGATTTATTTTCTGCCAGCATTCGCTTGGAAAAACCATCATTTTATTACTTAATCAGGAAGGTAAGTGTTACTAAAACAATTGAGGATATTGCATCAAAGATTACAATTAAACTAAATAATGCCCCTAAGAAAAAAATTGAAGATGTTATAGATACTTTAAATGAAATGACTTCAATTTCTAAACTAAAGGAATTTCTTAGAATAGCACACAGCCTTTACGAAGAAGAAAAATATTACAAAGGCATAAACATAGACCGGCGAATATAATTTCTTATTACGAAACCTTTTTATTGTCGGCTAGAAGATTAATGTTCTTGGGCCTATAGCATAACCAGGATCGTGCGATCGGCTTCGGACCGATTGATCTGGGTTCAAATCCCAGTAGGCTCATCAAATTTGATTAGATTATTCTGTATCATTTTTCAGAAGTTCTTTCTTTATCCTATTTTTGGTTTTGCAAATGAAGTAAGGGATATTTTCATAAACCAGCAATATATCGCCCTTCTCAACTGTCAGCCAAGAGTTATGAAACCTGCCACCATATTCTTTTATCAGCTCATCAATAATCTCAATTTTTCCTTCAGAAAAAAAATCATATGCGAGAGCTTTTAATCTGTCTATATCTTTCTCACTTTCTTCCTTAAGTAACATCTCAATCTTAGGCTTTCTTAATTCATAGAGCTTTATCAAATCCCCCATGCGGGATTCACCTTCCTTTTTATTTCAGCAAACTCCTTAAGAGTGTCTATTTCATCTTTAGATAATAATTTCTTGAATTTCTTAAGTTCCTTGAATTCATTTTCAGTTATGTCCACATAAAGCGTGTCCTCTTCCAATACCTGCCTACCACCGGTTATTCCTGGCAAGGATATCGCGACTTCATCGCCTTTCTCTGCCTTATCAACAGTTTCCTTCTCAATCTGCATTGATTTGATATGCCCAGCATTGCTGCCATCTTTTTTAATTAAATCAACATCACTACTCAATTTTCCTCCAAGGACCTTAACCCCGAGTACGCAAGGATTGCTCTGCCTGAAAATGCAGCCCCTGATAACCTGGATTTTTGCCGGTCTTGTCAAAGATTCCAACTTGCTTTCTTCAGCTTTCTTTTTCTGAAGCACTATCCAAGAATTATAATCTTCAATTATCTTGTATATTACATTATTAGTTATTACCTTTACCCCATCAGATTCTGCCTTTTCAACATTGAATCCCAGCAAGACACGATTCAAGACTTCATTATCGGCTTTAGCATCTGCAAGGTCCTTCTTGGTTATTTTTCCTACCGATGCATTCTTTATTTTAATCCCTTTTTCATGCAGAAGAATTATCATTGCTTCCAATGAGCCTAATGAATCCGCCTTGACAACTACGCCTTCAGCATCAGTTTCCAGCAATACTTCATCCAGCTCCTGCTGCAGCTGCTCCTTTATTTTTTCAAGATTCTTATTGGCCACAGCGAATGGCGCACCAGCAACAACTTCTTTGACGTCATTGGCGATTATCCGGATTCCTGTTGCAGCGTGTGCTTTATTTAATGGCTTTTTCCCTTCTACGAATATCCCCCTTACCTTAGTAATAACAGGGCCACCCGGATTTCCTATAGCAATTGTATCATTCTGGTTTATAATGCCATCATAAAGTATCGCATCTAATGCAGTACCGACGCCCTTCTCTTCCCGGATTTCTAAAATTGTGCCCCTGCCTGGTGATTTTTCATCTATTTCAAGATTTTTTTCCAAGAATTTCTGCGCTAAGCCAATCAAAACCATTAATAATTCAGGTATTCCTTCTCCACTCTTGCCAGAGCATGGAACTATGGCAACTTGTTTTGTGAAATCTGATACACGATCGAACCTGTCGCTCTCAAGGCCAAATTCGAAAAGCTTTCCAACAACCCCATAAAGCGAATTTTCAATAACCTGCCTTGTCTCTGCATGCTGTTTCTCCAAGCTTTCCAATAACTTATCACTATTCTTCTTCCAGCCATGAACCAAGTCAATCTTGTTCAAGGCAACTATGAATGGAGTCTTGTATGTCTTCAATATTTCAATACATTCCTTAGTCTGCTGCATTACGCCTTCATTTGCATCAATAACCAAAACAGCAATGTCGGCCAAATTGCCGCCACGCTTTCTCAAGTTAGAAAAGGCTGCATGGCCGGGCGTATCAATAAATAAAATTCCTGGCAAGGTTATATTCATATTCTTTGAGAGCACAGTTCCGCATATCTTCTTCAATGTGTCAATTCTTATATTGCTAGAGCTTATCGCCTGCGTAATTCCGCCTGCCTCTGACTTGGCAATAGCGGTTCTTCTGATAAAGTCCTGAATAGTAGTCTTGCCATGGTCTACATGGCCCAAAAACAAACATATCGGCTGCCTTATCATTTTACTTCACCCATCAATCTTTAGTGGGAATATTTAAATACTTTCCTTGCCATAATAGGTTATATATCATTCTTGAACAAAAATGAGGAGAAATGGCAGGAATCATAGATTCTGACTATAGGCGGTTCCGGGAAATTGTCAAAGGCCATGTAAGGAAAAACTTAAAGCAATATATTGTCAATGGGGAGCTTATCGGCAAGGAAGGGAAGGATTATGTCAGGGTACCATTGCCATACATCAACCTGCCAAAATTCATCTACAATGATTCTGAAAATGCTGGCATAGGGCAGGGCGATGGAGAAGAAGGAGACCCCATAGATGGATATGGAGAAGAATATGGTGAAGAAGGCGGGAATCAGCCCGGAGATATTATGTATGAAGCTGACTTATCGCTAGAAGAGATTGCCGAAATACTTGGAGAGAAACTAGAGCTTGCAGAGCTAAAGCCAAAAAGCGTGGATAGGATTCTCAAAGAAAAAGACAAGTACAAAAGCATACGCAAGACCGGTCCCGAATCACTAAGGCATTTTAAAAGGACATACCAGTCAGCATTGAAAAGGATGATATCGACAGGCGAATACAAGCCTGAGAAACCAATAGTAATACCGGTAAGGCAAGACAAGCATTACCGCTCATGGGTAAGGGAGCCTGAGCCTAATGCCAAGGCACTGATAATCTATGGAAGGGATGTCTCAGGTTCTATGGATGATGAAAGGGTTGATATTGTAAGAAATGCAATTTGGTGCCAGGATATATGGATAAGGTCACAATACAAAGACAGGGTGCACCATGCCTACCTAGCACATCATTCTGATGCATGGGAAGTAGACGACAGGGAAAAATTCTTCAGCATATACAATTCAAGCGGCGGTACTGTGATATCATCAATATTCAACAAGATGATAGAATTATTTGACGGGCCATTAGCCAGATATAACAAAGAATTATGGAACATATACATCTTTTATTATGGTGATGGCGAGAATTATGAAAGTGATAATGACAAATGCATCAGCATTCTCCAAGAAAAAATAATCCCTTCAGTAAACCTATTCTGCTATGGGCATGTCACCAATGCTAGCACAAATTTCCAGAAGAAGGTAATGACACTCTCAAACCAATCTCCAAACACAAGATATGCTGAAATATCCACTAACATCCAGATACTTGATGCACTAAAAAAATTCCTTGGCGCGAAAAAATGACAAAATACCCGCAAGAATATAAAAAAATACAGGAAATGGTCCTTGGATATATAGCTAATACCAAATTAGACCCGTTCCCTGTTGTCTTTGAAGTTGTTTCATCTGATGAAATGAGCTCGATAGCATCATATACCGGGTTCCCGAGGAGATATCCCCACTGGAGATTCGGCATGGAATACGAGAGAAACCACAACATGAACAAATACGGGTTCCAACAAATATATGAAATGGTCATCAATAACAACCCAGCATATGCCTATTTGCTTGAAGGCTCTGAGATTTCAACAATAAAAACCGTAATGGCACATGTATATGGGCATAGCGATTTTTTCAAGAATAATTACATGTTCAAGAACACAAATAGGAACATGCTGAACAAGATGGGAGACAATGCTTCCATAATACGCAAAATAATTGATGTGCATGGGCTTGAAAAGGTTGAATCGTTCATAGATTCCTGCCTAATGATTGAAAACCTTATAGACGCAAATTACACATTTCAGCCTCCAAAAAGGAACGATAAAGCGCCGATATTTGAAGAACAGGAAACTGCACAGGAAATACCAAGATTCAAGGCAAAAGATTACATGCAGCCATTCATAAATCCGCCTGAATTCCTTGAAGCGCAAAAAAAAAGGATTGATGAAGCCCAAAAAAAAGAGAAAGAAAAGGTTCCAGGTCCTGAAAAGAATATAATGCTATTTCTTCTCGAAAATGCACCATTGGAACCATGGGAACAGAAAATACTGGCAATAATAATGGAAGAGGCATATTATTTCCTGCCGCAAAGGCAAACAAAAATAATGAATGAAGGCTGGGCAACTTACTGGCATTCCAAATTGATGACTGAATATTTATTGAGGCCTGAGAACATGCTGCAGAAAGACGAACTAATCAGCTACCTAGACCAGCATTCAAAAATAATCCAGCAAGATCGCAAAAATATCAATCCTTACAGGCTTGGGCTGGACTTATTCCGATACGTAGAACATTGCTGGAATACAGGGAGGCATGGCAAGGAATATGAAGAATGCGACAATCTGGAACGCAAACAGAGATGGAATACAAACGAAGGAAAAGGACTTGAGAAGATATTTATTGTGAGGTCCTGCTACAATGACATAATGTTCATAGATGAGTTCTTCACGCCAGAATTTGCTGCTGAACAGAATTATTTCATGCATATTGATGATTCTAGTACGGATGAAAGATTCATATTTTCGCGGGACTTTGCTGTAATAAAAGAGACTATGCTCAACCAGCTCACAAACCTTGGCCTGCCATTGATATATATTGTTGATAGCAATTTCAAAAATCGGAATGAGCTCCAATTGTACCATAAATGGACAGGTATTCCATTAAGGAGAGACTTTGCCGTAACAACATTGAAAAGCATCGCAAGAATCTGGAAAAGGCCAGTAAATATAGAAACAGTAGAAATAGAAAAAGAGAAAGAAAAACGCATAAGAATAATAGCTGATGGTGAGGAAGTGAAAAGAGAAACAGGTACTTCTACCCAATTCATTTAACTTAATAGAGCATCCCTTACTTTTGTAAAAATACCTTTGTCAATCTTAACTTTTTCCTTGTTTTCACTTGCAAATTCTTCTAAGAGATCTTTCTGTTTCTTAGTTAGACTTGTTGGAGTCGCTATGATTAATCTAACCAATTCGTCGCCTTGGCCATAGCCATCCAGGAATGGAATACCTTTTCCTTTTAGCCTAAAAATAGTATGGCTTTGCGTTCCTGCCGGGACCTTCATATTTACTTTGCCTTCCATTGTAGGAACTTCAATCTCATCACCCAAGGCTGCCTGGGAAAAGCTGATTGGCATGTCTAAGAGAAGATTATTGCCATCCCTCTCAAAAACTTTGCTTTTATCCACAAATACTGTTACGTATAAATTACCAGACCTTGCACCACGCTCTCCAGATTCGCCTTCGCCAGTTAATCTCAACGTATTTCCATCATCGATTCCTGGAGGGATCGCCACTGTAATTTCTTTTTGCTGCTTTAACCGTCCTTTACCATTGCATTCCTTGCACTTTTTCTTTATCTGGCTGCCTTCCCCATAGCAGGCAGAGCATGTAGCGCTTTGAGAAATAACACCGAATGGGGTGCGATATTGTTTTTTGAACATCCCTGTGCCATTGCAAGTAGAGCAAGTCTCATAATTATCATCTTCTGAGCCAGTCCCCTCACATTTCTCGCACTTGCTAAGCTTGTTAACATGGATTTTCTTTTTAACTCCAAAAAATGCCTCTTCAAAAGTTATCTCAAGCTCGTATTTCAAATCAGAGCCGGACATATCCCTTTTCTGGCCAGAGAATCCTGATGCACCATGAAAGAACTCTTCGAAAATGTCTGAAAAAATATCTTCATTGAAACCTCGGCCACTGGTACCTTGATTGAAACCTGAGAACTGCTCCCCAGATTCACCGAACCGGTCATAGTTTGACCTTTTTTGATCATCGGATAATACGGAATATGCCTCATTTATTTCCTTGAATTTTTCCCCTGAACCAGATTCCTTGTTCAGGTCGGGGTGATGCTTCTTAGCAAGATTCTTGTAAGCCTTCTTGAGGTCTTCACTAGATGCATCCTTGCTTACTCCCAAAACCTTGTAATA
>JAHFJF010000046.1 GCA_023245975.1 archaeon | reverse complement strand
AAGAAAAAGGCCTGAAAGCCTTATTGCAACAGAATGCAAGGTTCCGACTCCATTCGGCGACGTTTTCGTTACGTATGGTTTTGATGAGCATGGATTGAGGGAAACTTTTGTCAAAATTGGAAAAGCAGGCAGCGACGTTAATGCATTGTCAGAAGCATTAGGCAGGGTAATCTCAACAGGCTTGAAATACAATGTTCCGCCGCAAGAATTCATAGACCAGCTGAAAGGAATTGGTGGCAGTAGTTCTATTGGTTTTGGCAAGGATAGAGTCCTTTCAATTCCAGATGCCCTTGCAAAGAAAATGATAGAAGTGCTTGAGCATGAAGGGCCAGTATTGATAGAAACCTACAAGCAGCTTTACGTTAAGAAAAAAGAAGCGGTGTCAGGATCTAATGGGGAACCTAATGGCAATGGCCAGAAAAAAGTAAGGAGTTTTAATCTATGCCCCGAATGCCATCAAGCAACTCTCTATAAAGCAGAAGGCTGCGAAAGTTGCTACAACTGTGAATATAAAGCATGTTAACAAATGAAATGCCCCCACTGCCAAAACGAGGAAACAAAAGTTACAGATAAGAGGGATGCTGAAGATTCTACCAGGAGAAGGCGCGAATGCCTGAAATGCGGCAAGAGGTTTACTACATATGAGAAGATAGAAACCTCTAACATAGTCGTTATCAAGAAAGATGGCAGCAAGGAGAAATACATCCGGGAAAAACTGAAAAAAGGGCTAAAGAAAGCCTGCGAGAAAAGGCCTGTAAGCGACGATAAGATAGATGCAGAGATTGATGCCATTGAGATGCAATTGGTAAAGAATGAGGATGGCGAGGTTTCCAGCAAGGACATAGGGGAATTGTCAATTAAAGCACTTAAAAAGCTGGATAAGGTAGCCTATATCAGGTTCGCTTCTGTATATAGGGAGTTCGCTGATTTGGCAGACTTTGAGGAAGAATTGAAGAAGCTCTTAAAACGCCAATAAAAAGATATAAATAGTAATTATAATTACTAAGAGCTATGAAACAAGAAATGATAACTCTTACAAAAGAACAGCCCCAAAAACTAAAGAAAAAGGCCGAAATCCCGGACGATGCGCTTATACAATTAAAAATGAGCCTTGAAGCATTACGCCAAGGAAAGGTAAGAGGGTTCAAAGAGTTCTTAAAAGAGAGAAAAACTCGTTCTTCTGACTAATTACATAATCTATTATCTTTTGTTGCTCTTTTTTTGAGGCAAAAGAAATTAACAATATTTTGTTAGTTGACTTGTCTATTAAATAATAAAGTCTTTTATTCAAATATTTCTTTTCTCTGAACCATTCAAAACGAAGGATTTTACCAGTAGGATTCTCTGCTAATTGTAGCATTATTTTTTCAATCCATATTTGTTCTGTATTATCTAACGTATCAAATAACTCTTCAAAAGGTTCTGTGACATAAACCCTATATTTTTCAATCACCAGCTGCTTAGAATAATACTACTTAAATAGCTATGTTCACTAGTTCTGAAAGGTTTACGAAGTTTCTGAAAATACCACCGCTTAAACTTTAAAGGCAACTGCCTTAAAACGCCAATAACACCGCTTATAGCCCCTATAAACCACAAGGAAAGTATATAAACTTGTATTAACTCAAGAGTAGTATGGTTCAATTCATGACCCTTGAGGATAAAGTGGAAGCAGAAATTTATCAGGAAACGCAAAAGGATGTTATAGTCCCAAATCTATTCCAAGAAATGCAGCATAATGAAAACTGCATAAAGCCTGAAATAACAATACAATACGAAACTGGTTCTCAGGTAAAGGCTTCCGCAACATATGGAAATGAAGGCAAGAAAAAGATGGCAGGATGCACTTGTGGTGCTAAGGCAGAAATAGACATTAATCCAGGACAAGATATAGCATTGCAGCAGCCTTCTTATTCAAGTTCAATGAACGAAACTGAAAAAGGCACATATGGAAAAAATAATAATTCTGTAGCACAAACTTATTACTAAACCATCTTATTTGGATACATTTTTTCTTGCAGACTTATAGAGTCAATCTTGTCTTTCAAGCTTTCTGGAACCTTTGATCCTAATCCATGCCAATCATTATATTCAACGCTGCCAATTTGTTTAGTGACACAAACCAATTTTGTCTTGAATAATTTTTCATAGGTCGCCTGTTCTGTAGCGCCAAAAAGGTAACGATTCTTTAAACTGCCTACGTCTAAAGTTTCCAAATTCAAATCACTGGCTAATGCCTCTAGTCCTTTTTTAACATCTTCCACGTCAACACCACTTTTCAATGTTACTTGGAATTTTACTAACGCCATTACAAATCACCCCTCTAAATAATTGGTTCGTATCCTTAAATATTTTTCTAAAATTGAATTTCAGCAAACTATATATAGTTTCAATAAGACAAGCTTTTTAACATGGATTTGCACGAAAAATTAAAGGCGCTTGGAGCAGAAAATGCTTCATTCCATACAAGGCTGAAAAAATATGAAACATTCACCCTAGATGACAGGGGAATAGGAACATTCTTCCCATTGGAACAGGAACTAATGGCAAAAGCTGTAGAAATAAGAAAAAATGCATGCGAGCCATATTCTCATTTCAAAGTCGGTGCATGCATTTTAGGTTCTGGCCATAAGTTTTACTGGGGGGCAAACGTAGAAACTGCTGATTATCGTGGCCTTCATGCAGAAGAGAGTGCAATCGCAAATATGAAAAGCCATGGTGCGGAAAACATTCTTGCAATTGCTGTTGCCATGAAAAATAGTGACGGATTCCCGATGCCATGTGGGGCATGCAGGCAAAAGCTATACGAATTTTCTGAAGGGAATACCCCCATAATAGGAGTAAGCTTGAATGACCTAAATCATATTTGGCGAGTAGATCTTACGTCAATAGGATATCTTCTTCCGAATGCATTCGGCAGAAGAAATTTATAATCCGATAGCTTTAAATCCTAATTGCCAAGCAAATCAGAATCCAAAATGATACCATTCAAGGAAAAGCCAGATTCTGAAGATGCAATAAAGAACATACTTAACAAGTCGGTAAAAGACTGGTTCTTTACCAGGTTCAAGGAATTCTCACTGCCGCAAAAATATGGAGTAATGGAAATCCATTCAAGGAGCAATACGCTAATTTCAGCTCCCACTGGCAGCACTAAGACATTGACTGCCTTTTTATCCATATTGAATGAATTGGTCGATTCTGCCGAGAAGGGGATATTAAAAAATAAGGTATATGCAATCTATATCTCTCCACTTAAGGCATTAAACAATGATGTGGGGAAAAATCTTTTAGAGCCGTTGCAAGAAATAGAAAAAATCTCTGGCAAGAATCATGGAATAAGGGTTGCTGTAAGGACAGGTGACACAACGCAAACAGAAAAAGCAAATATGTTAAAGCATCCGCCGCATATTTTGATAACTACTCCTGAATCATTGGCTATAATGCTTTCTTCAATTAAATTCAAGGATTTGCTAAAAGAAGTAGAGTGGGTTGTAGTTGATGAAATTCATGCATTGGCAGATAACAAGCGTGGAGTTCACTTAACATTATCATTGGAAAGGCTGCAGCACTTGTCTCCAGCCATGTGCCGGGTAGGCTTGTCCGCCACTATCAGCCCATTGGAGGAAATTGCCAAATTTTTGGTGGGAAGCAAAAGAGATTGCAGGATAATTGATGTGCAATTCATAAAGCAGCTGGATTTGCAGGTTATATCTCCGGTTCAAGATTTGGTTAACGTTTCTTACGAAAAGCTAAGCAATGCAACTTATGAAATAATAGACAAATTGATACAGCAGCATAAAACTACCTTAATTTTCACTAATACTAGATCTGGCACTGAAAGGGTAGTGCATCACTTGAAAACAAAATTTCCAGGAAACTATTATGACATAGAAGAAGGCAAGCCAGCAAAAGTTTCAAGTTTAATCGGAGCTCATCACGGCTCATTGTCCAAAGAGCATCGGCTTCGGATAGAAAATGCATTAAGGGAAGGAAAATTACGGGCTGTAGTCTGCAGCACATCATTGGAATTAGGGATTGATATCGGTTACATTGATTTGGTTATTTGCTTGGGCTCTCCTAAATCAGTAGCACGCTTTTTGCAAAGATCAGGCCGGGCTGGCCATAAGATGCATGAAAAAGTAAAAGCAAGGCTGATAGTTATGGATAGGGATGATTTGGTTGAATGTTCTGTTTTGCTAAAGCATGCTATGGAAAAAAAGATAGACAAGATACATATTCCAAAAAATTGTTTGGACGTCCTTGCACAGCAAATCATGGGCATGGCTATTGACCAGCAATGGGGAGTAAATGAATTATACAAATTAATCAAGCAAAGCTATTGCTATTCAGAATTAACAATACAAGATTACGACCAGATACTTTCTTACTTGGCTGGGGAATATGCATTGGAAGACCGGCACATATACGCAAGAATTTGGTATGATAGGGAAAGTGGGAAAATTGGCAGAAAAGGAAAATTATCAAGAGTGATATACATGACAAACATCGGGACAATCCCTGATGAGTCGGGCATTACAGTAAAAGTAGGCAACCAGAAAATTGGCACTCTAGATGAAGGTTTTCTTGAAAAGTTGAAGCCTGGGGACATTTTCGTTTTAGGGGGGGATGCATACGAATTCAAATTTTCAAGGGGCATGGTTGCGCAGGTCATTTCTGCATCTGGCAGGAAGCCCAATGTCCCGTCTTGGTTCTCAGAAATGCTTCCATTGTCATTTGACTTGGCTAACGGAATCCAGCAGTTCAGGAAATTGATGAAAGAACATCTGTCGAAGAAAGAAAAAAAATCTGAGACAATCAGTTTCATACATTCTTATCTTTATGTTGATGAGAATGCAGCAGAAGCAATCTACAATTATTTCTTGGAGCAGCACAGCTATATCGGCATTCCCAATAGTGAAGAATTAATCATTGAAAATTATAAAGAAGAAAACAGGAAATATGTTATTTTCCATACATTATACGGAAGAAGGGTCAACGATGCACTGTCAAGGGCGGTAGCATATGCAATAGCAAGGGTGCATCACAAGGATGTGGAAGTCGGCATTACCGATAACGGTTTTTATGTCGCATTCCAGAAAGACATGAATGTTATGGCAGCATTCAAGCTGCTTAAGTCAGAAGAATTCAAGGGCATAGTAAATCTCGCCATAGCTAAAAGTGAAATCTTGAAAAGAAGGTTCAGGCATTGTGCTGGCCGTGCAATGATGATATTGAGGCAGTACAAGGGGCACCATAAGAATGTTGGCAGGCAGCAGGTTTCCTCAATGATACTGATGAGTGCAGTAATGAGGATATCTGAGGATTTCTCTATTTTGAAAGAGGCAAGAAGGGAAGTAATGGAAGATTTGATGGATGTTGACAATGCCGTCCTAGTATTGAAGGCAATAAAATTAGATAAGATAAAAGTAAAAGAGATTGACACAACAATCCCAAGCCCATTTGCATTTAATTTGGTATTGCAAGGCTATTCTGACATTTTAAAGATGGAAGACAAGGCAGAATTCCTTAGAAGGATGCACAAAATGGTCTTGGCTAAAATCTCGGCGAAAGGCAATAAGGAAGACACTTCTTTTCTTAAAGAAATGGCATCAAGGGCAGCCGGAAATTAATCATTAAATTCTTAAGATTGCAGAAAAAACTGATAAAAGTACTGACAACCAGAGAATAAATATAATAATAAAACCTAAAATTAGTATCAAATTTATCCAGCCAAATACATATGGGACCTTCAATGTATGGGGATTGAAAAAGTTTGAGTAGCCTTTCTTATCTTTTTTTATTATGTAGGCAATAAGCATAGATAACCAAAATAATAAGTGCATTGCAGAGAACCAACCGAATATAAAAATAAACCTTTCAAAAGAGGATAATTTATCCCAATAGATATCTCTCATGGAAAAATAGAAAGTAAAGATTTATTTAAAGGTTTAGATTAAAAAAGACTTATAGGATTTAAGCAGTTATCCTTCTCTTTAGGAATTCAACATCTTTATCTAAATTATCTACTTTTGTATTTAAGGTTTCTACTTTTGTGTTTAAGGTTTTAACATCTACATTCAAATAATCAAATTTTGTTGAAAGTGTAGCAATATTCACTGCCAATTTGCCCATACTTTCGATTAGATTAGTATAAAGAGAAAATATGCCAATTATCAGACTTGCAACTGGCACTCCCAATTCAAGCCACAATGGAGTTTGGATAATCCCAGTAACCTTTAAGATTAACCAGATAGTTAAAACTAACATAGAGAGATAAAACATTACTTGCCAAAATGAGATTTCCCGTTTCATGTTATACTAAAGAATAAAGAGATTTATATGCCTTATGTCAAATTTACCGCTGTATTTTCGGCAAAAACGTAAAAAGCCTCTGGAGGGATTTGAACCCCCGACCAGCTGATTACGAATCAGCTGCGCTACCGCTGCGCTACAGAGGCATTATGCTTTCTCAGCTGCTTGTTTTTTCTGGCAATTGCTGCAAATTGTCTTGCCTTTCACATAAGTCCCTTTTATCTTACCGAAAAAGGTTTCTTCTATTTTATCATTGCAAATCTCGCATTTCATAGTCGAGAATGAGAAACAATATCCTTAATAACCTTTCCCTGAACAAATCCAAAAACACGGCCACCTTTACTTATAATGCAGCCAGATAGCCGAGCATCAGCCCATATACAGCATGCAATACCAAGTAAACTTCAGGCAGGTACTTGTTAACTTTGCTTCCAAAGAACCCCTGACCTAAGACGGGCAATAACAATACCATCATAAGGAACCAAGGTATAGTTGAAAATAATAATCCGGAAAATACAGACTTAACAGGCACTGTATACCAATATACTGGACCCCAAAGAGCGCCAATAAGCAGGTGTGCTGCTATGCCTATTTTCATGGCATTCTTATCGTTTAATCTCTTTTTGGGATAGACAAAATTCCCTAACAATAATGGCAGATTTAAAGGAGCCCTCCTTGAAACTCTATAAATTATCATAAATGTTGACATTACTAAAGTAGAAACTAAGCCTATGAATAATCCATTTCCGAATTGATTTTCAAAGAACATGTTTCACCTCTATATGTAG
>JAHFJF010000045.1 GCA_023245975.1 archaeon | reverse complement strand
ATCCATATTGTATGATGCCAAAAAAAGGTCAATGCCATTGGGGCTTGTATCCAGGCCATTAACATACACTGGGCTGGCTGGCCTATTGGTCTCTTTGGCTATACCTAGGAAAAAGAAAAAAGATAAGGTTTCTAAAGAGGAAGTTGAACAAAAGCCACCTGAGCCTGAAAACAAAAATTAATAATACATGCGCCAGCCGGGATTCGAACCCGGGTCCTAAGCTTGGGAAGCTCAAATACTAACCACTGTACTACTGGCGCTTAGAAATTAGAGTTTTAACTATTGAATATAAGTTTTACGGAAACAAAGAATTAAAGGCTTCCAAGCCAAAGTGCTCAAACTACTCTTTTGATTGCTGGCTTTTCAGCAGGAGACTCTACACAATCATATGCGCTTAGCGAAACGCTTGTAAGTACGCATCTCTTTCCTTGGCCACAGCCAATCTTTCTGCAATCAGCTTTGGATTTTAATTTTAATGCTCCGGAAACACATACAAATGCTTCTTTTGTGAATGCTTTAAGGCCATAATCACCATTTTCCATGCAATAGCTTTCTACAAGTGTGTTTTCCTCGCATTCATCAAATACAAAATCATTTCCAACATTGACATATCCTCTTTTGTCAGAATCTAGCTTATCAGTATCCTTGCATTCTCCTTTTGAAACAGTTTCTTGATATAATGGCAATGATGGCAGGCTCTCTCTGCCCAAGCTGTTAATCCCGGTAACATAGAATCCATAAGTTACTCCAGTTGCTGGAGAAGTGAGCGTAAAACTATCGGTAGCCAAGGCTTTTATCTTAGTCCAATATCCATCATTCTTATTCATATATACATTGAATTTCTGGGAAGAACTGCCTGACCAAGATATAGTAATCTGATTTAATGAATTCTCAGTTACATAGACATCAGGGCCATTCTCTCTTGTAGCGTCGCTTGAAACAACAGGTGAAGTCCTATAAATAGTATCACGCAAGCACGCCCCATTTAAGCAACTTGATTGGCATTTAACCGATTTTAATGCCTTATTCTTTTCGTAGCGCGCATCACAATAGCCTTCCTTTACATAGCAATTTGTCCCTGAACAGCTTGAAACTTTTTTATCTTCAACACCATTTTTTATTATAACGCAGTAATCTTCATGCGAAACTCCATAGGAATCTTCTGTCTTGCCTTTGGAAAATATCTGTTCTCCACTATCCGAATCAGCACATCTTGCTTGCTCTATCCTTATCTTTACCCCATAAACATCTCCAGATTTTGCAATATCTACAAATGTGAATTTTAATTGCTTCAATGTCTTAGATTCTCCCTTAGATAATGAATCTTTAATTCCATTGACATAAAGTTTTACTGTACCGCCTTGAAAATTATCCATATAAATTACATTTCCATCTTGCAGAAGCTTTGAACCTCTGAGGAAAAGATAAGTATTGCTAGATGAATAGCCAGCCTCTTTAACTGCAGTGAAATCATCTATGTTTAATTGCACCCTCCCATTCCGATTTGAAGCTAAGAATATCCTGACATCACTTAATATGTCATAATCATTGAGCTTGATTATTTTTAAAGAGCCAGAGACTGATACTTCTACCGAATTGTCTGAGATTAGTCCTAATAGTTTGATTTCTTTTCCTGAGGGCAGTAATAAAAAGTCCCCTAATTCGAAATTATAAGAATTTGGCGCATAAGTCAATTGTTGTGCAGTTGAGAATCCAGTAGTAGACCGAAAGCTGAATAATGACCAGAAGTCAAATGCCATCCCAAATGTTGATAATAATGTAATTGAGATAACTAAGAGCACAAGAAATCTTTTCACAGATGCACCTCTCTATCCATTATAGTTTAACATGCAAGACACATATTTAAAGATTTCTGTCGCGTTTCTAGCTATTACGCACGAATTTAATATCTTTTATCAAAAAAATAATAAAAAGCAGCCCAAATAATGCATAAAGCAGAATTTTCAGGTTCTTCAACGTGAATAAATTTGGCAATTTAAATCCTTTTTGGGCAGCTGAAGAGATATTTGCAGATATGTTTTCATTAGTTGTTGCGGTTGCGGCAGTTTTCTCTTGGTCTGGCTGTGCTAGCACAAGTTTTCTGTATGCTAGCTCATCAGCAATAAACATCTTCTGCAGCTGTCTTGTTGGCAGGGCATACACTAATTTGTCAGAATTTATCTCTATCAATGTTGCAGTTTTATTATTCAATGTTAAATTTTTCAAGGAAGCATTCAGTAAGAATAATCCGCTTTTGTTTATTGGTCTTGCACAAGCCTTGGCATAGCCCAAGGGGATATCAATGCATCCAGACTGCCTTATGTTCTTTGCATCAAAACCAATTGCAAGCTTCTGGGAATAAGCAGAGACTGTCCATTTCCATTTATTATCATAGCTTTCCCCATCCTCTCTGAAATTAATTTTGCCATCAAAAGATAATAATATCCTGTCTGGTGGGCTTATTTCATATATGGCAGCATCTTTGTTAAGTAATTTTATATTAAAAGAAGAAGATGCACTTAAATTAGTTAAGATTACATCGTCAATGAACGCAAGCAAATATGATGCTCGGTCAGCTTCTAAGAAAGGCTCAGGCTTGGAAGAGAAGAAGCTCCCTGAATCTGCATACAATCCATTAAAAGATAGCCTCTCAGCTCCATTGAAGCTTAGGTTTTGGCTGGGGTATTTGAAACTTGTATCTTTTAGCGTATCCAATTCAGCGTGCGTCAATGTTATGTCCTTCTTTTCTCCCTGCTTAAGCTCAAATGAAGTCTTGTTGTTCGATACGGTAATGTCAATAATTGCAACATAAGCCTCAGTTGGTATCTCAATTGAGCCAGAAGTATAAGCCCTTACCCCATATCTTGTGAGGAAGCCTGTAAGGTTGTTTTCAACACCATTAAAGACAAGTGATTTGTTCTTCAAGTTTAACTGCAATCTTTCATTGTTGCCGGGTATTGCTGTTATGCTTTCCTTGGCAGTTGCATATAATTTGGTTTCGCCTAATTTCAGGAATTCATTGCCATTCTCGAAACTTTTCAATAATATATATCTCTTGTTTATTGGATCATACTCAAGAAGGAATGCCTCATTACCGGTGCATTTTCCTTGATGCAATATATTTTCATTGCCGCAACTTTCTTTTGTCTGCAGATTTAAGTTGCAGCATTCTGCACCATAAGCAGGAATTGCAAGTGCAAACAGTAATATTAATGCAATCACGGCTCTTTTCATTTGAATTTAATAATCTAAAAGAAGTATTAAGGCTTACGGTTCAAGCCAAATAGTTGCAGGCAGTATTTCTTCCTGGTATGCAAAGTTGCTTAATGTCAAAGTTAATTCGCTTGGATCCTTTCCTAAGTTCCCTAAATCAACATTATGTGCAACACAGTTCATTGTTTTTGATTTTGTATCCCTTGATAGCCTTACAACGCCACCATTGTCGCATGTTATATCATATGCTCCACTTGCAGTCAATTGCAACGATTCCCTGTCAGACCTAGTTCGATACTTGAAGCAGTCGCTCAATGCAGGCAATACCATTCCAGTTCCTGTGTTCTGCACAGTTACCTTGAACTTTAAATTTCCGCGAGTTGCATCTTCTGCATCAACAGTTCTCTGTTCAACTGCAGTTACTTGAAGTCTTGAAGGCGGATTTGAGGATGTAGCCAATGTCGTGCCTATTTCTTCAGCTTTTGTAGTGTAATATAAGAATCCCTTTACCCTCACTGGGAATGAATAGCAGAATTGCCCGGATAATTTCTTTGATATCTTTGTCGTAAGCTCTCCAACATAGCTCAATGGGCCAAGCTCAACCTCTTCTTTGGTTGGCTGCCCTGTTTTCTCGTCAATGCCTAGTAATTCAGGATTTGCAGCTTCTTTTGCGCCGCTGAAAAAACTTGGCACTGCAGCATCTCCCGTCAATCTAACCTTTACATTTCCAGCTGGAACTGTTTCTGTAAGCCTATTTGTCAATTCTACAGCAACATCAATTTCTTCTCCGCTTTGATACGGGTTTGCTTCCAATGTTTCTGGTGAGCCTGGAACAAATTTAGCTTCTATAGCCTGTGGACCTGTAAACTTATATGGCCCTTCAACTGTTGAAGTCTCTCCGGGAGTGCAGGCTACGAGCAACAATAACCCAAGAATTATCACTATCTTTTTAACAATGGACATTTCATTAAGCATATTATTTATTCTTGTCTTATGAAATATATAAACCTTTTGTTAACTTACTGGACTGAGAATCTGTTAGATGCCCTTGTTTCGAATGCATAATCAAGCTCAACCTCTATTTCAGGATTGTAATTCTCTCCGAAAGACCTTCCTTCCAATGATATCTCTCCAATAGGGCATTTTATGTTAGCTTCATCTTTATCAAACAATTTTTCCCCACATTGGCCAGAGCCGAATGGCAATCCGTTTATCTTGACCCTAACATTCCTTCTTATTTCCCTTTCTGGCCTGCACCTTTCTTGAACAGCATTAACATCCCACACATCGCCTTCAGCCCTCTTTTCAACATTTATAGAAAATGATAATGCCACTTCACTATCTGATATTGGAACAGAAGCCTGTTCAACTGAAGTAATCCTTAATGGCCCGTCTTTTGTGGACAATAATTCTGAACTACACAATGCCATTTCGTCAGCATTATCCTTGACACACATCTTTACTTTTGCAACAGATTTGTACTTGTATCTTGTTATTGATGTGATAGTGTAATCCTGTGGCTCCTCATTTAATATGGAATAAGCACCAAAATCAACATTTTCAGGCAGGAAAGTCCTCTCTTCTTTTTGCATGTTAAAAGTATTGCATTCACATCCAGAAAATCCCCTGAATGCACTGCTGTCTAAGCCTGAAATGCAAACTTGGCCGTCACTTTCAAAAGGACCCGAATTAGTTAATCTTACTGTTGGATGGAAAGGCAAACTGCTTTGCAATTGGTCTCCTTCTTTTGGAAAGATTATTTCCTGTGATATATATCCACTTGTCGATTCTTGTGGAACTTTAGTTGATGTGAATAATGTTTGCTGAAGAGTAATGCAGCCTGAAAGCAATGCCAAAGCTAATAATAAAAATATTAACTTTCTCATTAGCCCAATGACCTCACTAATAATGTGGCAGTCCTGTTCCTTGATTCATATTCATATTCAGCGCTTACCTTATACTGTCGTTTTGTGTAGGGTGTTCCTGGCTCCAATACATCAATCGCATTTAGCCAGCATTCAAAAGTATGAGACCTTCCTGGATCAATCGTTATTGAGTTTTTAAGGTGTGATGCAATACCATATTCATTTCTTGCATTTGGCTGCTCCTCGAAGGGGCATAGCAAATTCGGGTTCTGGGACAAATCCTTGTTTATTTCAACTCCTTCAGGCAACTGCAATTTCAAGTCATACAATGCAACAACCCTTCCATCCCAGGAATTCCTCAATGTAATCCCAACTAATGGGCTTACGCCTTCTCTCAAAACAACTGGCTGCAAATTCTCAGAGCTTACACCAATTCCTATCTCAACAGGCTCGCCATTATATAATGGTCTTACTGGGTTTGATTCAGAAATACCATAATGGCTGAAGAAATCCTCGCCCTCTCTTAATTCATTATATACTGCATCAGAAACAAAATATACATTCAAGCCTACGTTCTCTGTCTTGTAAGGGAAGCTTATCCTGCCAACAATTTCTTGCGAACCCTCTAGCTGCCTTGTTATCTCTCCATCAATATAGCACCTTGCTTCTTCAGTAACTCTTGAGCCGGACAATTGTATTGTATCAGAAGGCCTTAATTCAAGCTGTATATCCTTGTCTCTTATACCACAATATAATTTTACCGGGACTCTTCTTAAAAAATCATTAATTATCCTGACGTCATATCTAACATATGCAGGAGCTCCCTGAGGTATTTGCTCACTGCCAACCAATTTGAAATCCTTAAAGACAATACCTTTCTCACTGCTGGTTGAATTTGCAGTTGCACCATAAACATTGCCGATATCCTGCGCTCTTTCAAGCCACTTTTCAATTAGGTTGAATGGATTATACTCCCTCAATTTAACTTGTACATTTGTTATGAATATCAGACCTTGTGGTGATTGAATGTAGTAATATCCATAAACGGCGATAGTTAATAAAGCAAATACAAACAGCAAAAAAGCTAACCTGGTCCAGGTAAATTCCCGAGCCCTGCCAGAATGCTGCGTATATCTTCTTATGTCTGTAGCCCCATATTTCGGCCTTCTTTTTTGTTCAACCTCTTCTTCATAATCCTCTTCTCTGGCCATTATTAAAAAGAATAAGACTTATATAATATTAAAGCCTTTCTCTGGAAAAATGGCACTGCCTGCTTGCATCGACCTTATCTTTAGATTGCTTTTTACTTTGATAAAATTAGCTATTGAGAATTGGTTTTGGCTGATTGTAATCCTCGGCTCGTCTTTTTTCTTCAGCAAGAATCCATGGATGTTCTCTACAGTGATTTCAGCATTGGATTTCCTCATGGACAGCTTCTCTGTAGTTGAAGCAGCATCCGGAGGTTTTCTGGCATTATTGGGCGGGATTTTTATTTCTGGGTTTCTAGCTGCAATAATCGGATTTCTCTATGGTTTCATGCTATTAATGTCGCCAGCAAACTTGATACTCAAGGTAATAGCATTTCCTTTCTTTGTCCTTTTGGGGGCAGTTATGGCCGTTGTCCCGTATGCTTCCATCCCTTTTAATTTCATTATAGGCTATTTATTGAATGATGAGAGAACTGCAAATATCGCTTGCGTAGTTCCGGCTGCATTGTTCATAGTGCTTGCAATATTCACGCCTTATGCCTGCTCAGTTGGGAATTACATATTGAAAGCTATCTCATGAAAAGATTATATATCTCTAATATTGAATCAATATAATTTTGCCCCTGCTCAAGCTCCATATCGCGAAGGATTCTTTTCGACTTTCCTGAAACTGGGTCTGACAGGTAAGTTTCAATGCCATTCCTTCCTTGAACAGTTACAATTTTTATGCTGTAAGGCCTTTCATAGCCGGTTTCTGAGACATGCTCATTCAGCAAGGACTTTGATTGCCGTAAATCGTCGGAGCAATTAGCGCCCAATGCAAATGCGCCAGAGATTAATATTGCTGCAAG
>JAHFJF010000044.1 GCA_023245975.1 archaeon | reverse complement strand
TTTTTCGATTCGAAATAGATTATTCCCGCTATAATCAATGCAATTACAATAAATGTAACAACAGGTTTTTTAATGAAACGACTCATTTTAGGAAAAGCTGTGCAAAGCCCCAGTTTGCAACAACATTGAGGTTATTCGTAAAAACCAAAACTCCAAGTACAAGAAGCAATATTCCTACGACAATGTTGAAATAGCGGAATAAGGTATTATATTTCTGTATCAAGTTTAATGCCTTTCCTGTAAACAGGCCAACAAGCAAAAATGGTACTCCCAATCCAAGCGCATAAGACATAAGCAATACAAATCCTAGCCCCGGCTTGGTTACAACTAAAGCAAGCACGCTCCCCAATATGGCGCTTACACAAGGCGTCCACCCTACCGCAAATGCGGCACCAAAAACAAAAGATGTTACATAAGTTATGCTGAATTTCTTTTTAACAGCCAATTTATGTTCTCTTTCCAAAAAACTCAGCCGGATTAATCCTAAGACATAAAGCCCAAATAATATTATTATAATACCACCAAATCTGCCAAGCCAAATCTGCACAGTATAAGAAACTCTCTCTAAGATTGTATTCAAAAGAACCCCTATCAATGCGAAAATAACAGAGAATCCAAGGACAAATGCAACACTATTTAAAAATATTTTTAATCTGGCGCCCTCTTGGCCTATTGAAGTTCCAGACAAGTAAGCTAAAAATCCAGGAATGAGCGGTAACACGCAAGGGCTGACAAATGAAACTAGCCCAGCAATAAATGCTACTATTAATGTTGGATCCGCCATAATTTATACCTTTGCCAATTCATCTAAATATCTCTGCTTGTCCCAAGAATCAGGAGCTTTCACTACTCTCTCCCCATCTTTAAGTATTACCTTTGTATGCTGATAAGCAACCCCAAATTCTTTTGCAAGCGCTTCTTCATCTGCATCAGTATCCCCATCTTTGTAATTTACTCTAAAGCCAATTAGTTCAGGGTCTTTGATTTCATTGAATGCCGCAAATGTGTCTGGCTGTTCCAATCTGCATATTGGGCACCAGCTTGCATAGAAATACAGTAATATTTTCTTTTTTTCAGTTAATGCTTTATCATAATCTGCCTTGTTAAATTCAAGATATTTTGTTTTATCATTGCCAGCCAATACTTTTCCTGCATATCCTGATGGCGCTTTAGTTATTCCAAAAGACAATTCAGCTGAATCCTCGGCAGGCTTATTCGAATAATCTTGAGTTTTTGCAGCACAGCCAACAGCAGTTACAATTAGAAAAATAAATAGGATTATACGGATTAGTTTCATCTAAAAGATTAGAAACTTATCGCTTTTTATATCTTGTGTATTAAAAAAAGATTTAGAAAAAATAAATAAAAAGAAAAAATTAGAAATCAAGCCCGGAAAGCTCATCCGGATTGACATCCAAATCTTCAACTTGTACGGATTCATCAACTGCATCTAGCTCATATATCTCTCCAAAAACATTTCCCACTTGGGGCGAAACGCTTTCTTGCGCAGGTTGATATTTAGTGCAACCCACAGCTATAACGAGCATAGCCACTGCAATTGCCAAAACCAGGTATTTTATTTCCATCTTTTCACATTCCTTTTTGTTTTTTGTTTATTTAAATCTTTCCTGGCTTATACAGAAACACTCACGCTTGTTTCTGTTGATGCGTCGACTCCACTACCGTTAGCAGAGGTATCAGCAGATGCCTCGGTTGATTCATCATCCTCATTTGAGTCATTCTCATCTGCATGAGAGTCATTCTCATCCTCATTTGAGTCATTCTCATCTGCATGAGAGGCAGATTCAGATTCTTCCTCTTCGTCTGCATCTTTCAACGCATTCTTGTCAACCTTGGTTACAATCTGCCGGAGTAGATCTCTAGCTTTCTTCAAGTGCTCTCTTGATTCTTTCAGTTTTTCTTGAGCCTGCTGGACAGTGGCATTTGTTTCCACATCAGCTTTTACATCCAGCTTTACTGCAAGCCAAAGTGTTTGTGAAGCTTTGAAGCTTGTTCTTGCAGCTTCTATTTCCTTATTGAAATCATCGACAAGGGCCTGGACTTCAGATGTATTCTGGCCATTTTCAGCCATTCTTGCTAGGACTCTCTCGAGTTTCTTTTCAAGGTGCTTTGATTGCACTATGATGCCTGCCATCCTGCTGCTTACAACAAATGCAGCATATCTTTTGGCCACATGCCTTATTCTGTTCCATGCATCTTTTAGCTCTCTAGCTGCTTGAAGAAGTTGCTCTTTATTTTCTGCAGCATTTATTTTTACTTTGATGTCTGTTACTATTTTTAGTTCAGCATCCAATGCCACAGTTATCTTTGCTTCTTCTTCGTCTGTCAGGTCTTCATTTCCTTGTACCCTAGATTTTATCTTCTCTAAAGTTTCAATTATATGGTCAGCTTGCGCTGAGAAATGTTCCTTTGCAGCAGCTAACAATTCAGCCTTGGCAGTCTTGCAGTCTTCGGAATCTGGATCTTTGCAAGCTTTCTCTAGCTTCTTTGCAGTATCCAGCCTTGACCTTGCATTTTCCAGTCTGGCTTTTGATTCCTTGAATTCAAGCCTTGCTTTTATGAAGTTTTTTCTTGCTTCCTCAAGCTTTGCTTCGGCAACGACCCTTGTCTTGAATTTTAGCTTTAGCATATGCTTGCCAAAGTCCTTATCGTTTTCTAGGTCCTGTATCTCTTGATTCCTATCTGCCTTTCTTGCTTCAAATTCGGCAAGCCTCTCTTTGAAATTCTCCGGCAAATTATCAAGGTTTCTTAATCTATGCTCAAACCTTCTCTTGCATTCTTCAGCAGAGACGCCTTTTTCTTGGCACATCTTTACCAAATCTGCAATCTGTTGCCTGTGCCTTTCTAGAAGTGCTACCTTGTCTTTTACAAGTTCCGCCCTTCTTTCAAGAACATCCATCTTGTCATCAATTATGTCTGCCTTTCTTTCAAGGACATTTTGTCTTAATCTTAGCCTTTCTCTCAAGCCAAGTGTACTATCACCATCTTTATGTACATCACTCTGTGTTTCAAGCTCAGTATTGCTATCTGCGTCTGTTCCCTCTTCGGCTATTGCCATTGGAACAAGGCTGATAACGAATATGGCCAAAACGAAAAGTGCCATCAACTTGTTGTTTTTCATTTTATTTATCCTCCGATTGTTTTTATCATTAATGTGCTTTTGCAGCACAGCTTTTGTCTGTCAAGGAGCCAGCTGTGCCACGCACATAAGGACTCATTTCCTGATTTACTTTATAAGCATACTTTCAAGTAAGCCTCAAAATTGGTTCATAACACTTTATGAGCCTTTACAAAAGCCAAAATAGCCCCCTTTTACCAAAAGGGAAACTTTTTATAGGAATTAAGCCAAAAGTTAGGTTATGTGGCGTTTCCCTGTTTTAGCTATATTTGCACTAATAATGGCTACAAGCCTAGCAAGTGCAGCTACTATGCATGGCACTGTATATAATCTCCTTCTAGAGCCGCAGGGCAATGTAATAGTAGAAGTTAATAGCATTCCAAAGCAGACTTTCATCTCAAAAGATGGTGATTATTCATTTAATCTTGCAAATGGAAATTATATTATAACTGCCAAATATAGCGCAGATAGCCAATTAATATCATCAGCTAACGAGAGCATATCTATTGTAGGAGAGGGGGATTTTGTACTTGATTTCATTTTGTTTGATGAAACTGATGAAGATTTCGAGCTATTGGATAATTCAGGAATAGATATAGACGCAGAAGAAAAATCATATGTCTGGCTGTTCATTTTAATATTATTATTAGCTACCACTGCATTTGGAATCTTCTTTTATTTAAGGAATAAGCCAATAGTGAAAGAAACTAATAGAGACTCAAATTCAGGTAAATCTATTCAAAAAGAAGAACTTGAGAATGTATTGTCGATAATAAAAAGCGAGTCTGGAAGGATAACTCAAAAAGAGCTTAGGAAGAAACTAAACTTGTCAGAAGCTAAAGTAAGCCTTATGGTGGCGGAATTAGAGAGCTTGGGAAATGTTAAAAAAATAAAGCAGGGCAGGGGGAATATAATCGTCTTAACCTAGGATTATTTCTTTGCCAGTTTCAACAAATCGCCAATTGTCATAGAGCCATCTTTTATGATCAGTGTCTTTTTCTCGGATTTCAGCTCTATCTTCTCTATCAGTTTTATTTTTAAGAAATTCTCAAGCTTTCTTGCAATGTTAATTGTAGGCTCATTGTGGCCTGCCTCTATTTTTTGAAGTATGCTCTCCCTCTCGCCTAAAGATTTAGCCAAGAATTCCTGTGTAAGGCAATTTTTCTCTCTTGCAGTTTTTATTCTTTCGGCATAATCCTGCACTATTTCCTCTTCAATTTCCGGAACGGCTAGATCTACCTTTCTTCTGCTTACAGGCTGGCTGCCAATTTCAACTCCATTGCCAAAGCTGATGCACTTCCTGCACACAGAAAGCAATGCGCCTTCTATGACTGACCTAGATAATTGGCTTTCGCTGCCGCAAAGATCACATTGGGCCATTATTTTAAGATTGGTATTAGAATTAATAAGCCTTGCCAATTTTTGCGCAAGTTTTTTATATATCTTTAACAATTTTAGATGTATGGAAGGCAAAGAGAATAAGGAGAAAAAAAAGGAAGAAAAAAAGGATCCTTTTGAACAGATAATGGAGATTCTAGACTCTTATGAGGAAGGGCTTCCCCCGAGAAGCACAAATGAATATGAAAATTAGGAGCATCCTATTCTTAGCCGCAGTTTTGGCTCTTTCTTCATGCTCGAATTCTCTTGATGAAAATGCTGATGGAATAAACTTCACATATATTATAAAAATTGCCGGATTTAACGTAGAAAATCATGCCAAGCTATATTCCGATCTTCTGAATGAGAAGCTTACCCCATTTGAAAGAGCTGATGCAAATCTTGTATTGGGCAGAATCACAAAAAATGAGAATAACATGATATATGCCTTGGATTTCTATCATAGGGCTTCAGAAACAGAATACCTTTATGACAAGGCATTAAGCTATGAAAGCATAGCAAGCATAAAGAAAAGCAAGTATTACTATGCCAGGGCTGCCTATGTCTGGAAAAAGCTTGGCAAGCAAAAAAGATATAAGATTAATTTGGATCTTGCACTAGGCAAGGAGCCTGAACTGGAATTTGAAACTTCTGGATTGGAGCCGATTAAGATATATCTGCTTAAAGCACCATCTGCAATAATCCTCGGAAATTCTTCAATGGTATTGACAAATGATGACATTGTTGTTAGCCAGGTAGACAGAGTTAGCAGGGATTGGCTCTCTGGGCAAATACAAGATCCTAATTCTAATAACCTACTGACTACATTTTCCGAAAGGCTAAATTATCCGGAATATGAGCTTAGGCCAGACATTGGTTGGCATGAGGGAGCCAGGCTTCGGGAATTGAAAGAGGGTGTAAATTTCAACCACATAAAGGCATATGGCACATTAGTGGCCAAGAATGGAGATAAATGGTATGCCGAGAATGAAGACGGAGTATTCATGTTTGAAGTCCCAGAAGACAAAATATTCTATCCTACAACGCGATTCCTGACAGAAAATTTGGCAATGATAATTGACACGCATGGCATGAATATGATCGTTCGTGAAACCATAGAAAACAATGCTACGGTAGCTTACGCTGATTGTGATTATCCAGGAAAAGTTAAGGCTGCGCTATATCTGCATAACAAAGGGATAAAAGTTGTTTGCAGCGTTGACAGGTTTACGCACTTATTGCTAGGCTACGATACTGGCATAACAGGGTCGGCCCCATTTTCAGCAAGCAATGGTGTAGCAGTCATCGGCAATAGGCCCGTAAAAATTGGATTAAAAGATAAAATAATAATAGAAAACGTCACTAACACTGCTTATTCGATACAGTATTACGACACTGCTACAAAATATTTCAGGTATCTTGAGAATGTTTATGGTATAAAACTTAATGCAGAATATGTAATATTAGATTCATTCGGCCAGACAAAAAGAGTAGCAGATGCAGCAAGGAAATCAAATGCAAATTTCATTGCAGCAAGGGTATTTTCCTATGATGACTACTTATATCTTAAAGCATGGCTATCTGAGAATAAGAATCACAAGCTTATACTTTTCCATACATTTTCCTATCCATACGGTTACAAAATATTAACTGAATTTCCAAACCAGACAACTTTTGACGACCCAAATCCAATATTTGAATAAATTTCTGAGAAAGCATTATATAACTAAATAAAATCTTCAGAACAAATGAAGAAAGGTATCGTGATTATTTTGTTCATCTCATTAATCCTGAGATTATTCCTTCTTTTCCAGCCACATGAAGTATTTTGGGATGCTTCTGTATACTTGGGAATGGGCAGAAGTCTTTTCTCTAATGGTTCGATAGGAATCTGGGAGCCGTTGAGGCCGGTATTATGGCCATTAGTATTGGGATTTTTATGGAAGCTAGGTTTAAATGAAATATTTTTCGGTCACCTTATACAAATAGCACTAAGCTTAGGAATAATCTATCTTACATATCTAATTGCACGTAATGCAAGGAATCATGAAGAAGCGCTTACAGCCGCTGCAATAGTTGCATTCACACCAGTTTTCTTGGAATTCAATTTCAGGCTTTATACAGAAATCCCTTCGGTCTTCTTCGGCCTGTTATCAATATACTTATTTAAAAAAGAAAAATTCTACAGTGCTGGTCTTTCGGCTGGGCTATCATTCTTGGCAAAATTTCCAGCCGGCATCTTGATAGCAGCAGAATCAACACTCTCAGAATTTAAGAGAATAAAAGTTCTATTGGCAGGATTCCTTGCAGCAGCACTGCCATATTTAGTCTATAATTATATAAAATATAAAGATGCATTGCTACCAATAAAGCAGGGGAAATATATAATCCAATATGCTGGAATCTGGATATTTGCCAAGCCTTGGCATTTCTATATCTCAGAATTTTTAAGGCAAAATATTTTTTATGCATTCTCTATCATAGGAATATTCCTGATTTTCAGGAAAAGAGCCGCAATAATCCCATTGACAGGAATATTGCTTTTAGTTTATTTCTCTTTGGAGCCACATAAGGAAGCTAGGTTCATGATATTGTTCCTGCCATACTTTGCGATAATGTCTGCATATGGCATCTCGAAACTAAAGATCAGGCATGCCACACTAATTGTTGTAATAATCTCATTAGCATTGCTGATGCCAAATATTGCCA
>JAHFJF010000043.1 GCA_023245975.1 archaeon | reverse complement strand
AACATTAGAGTTACCTAGCTTAGCCTTTGTCTGCGCTTCAAACTGAGGTTCTGGAACTTTCACTGAAACTACCGCGCACAAACCTTCCCTTGCATCCTCGCCTGAAAGTGCTACATCTGAAATTTTATTTTTCTTGATATAAGTATTAATCACCCTAGTTAATGCAGTATGGAAACCAATAATATGTGTGCCACCTTCAATTGTATTGATATTGTTGGCGAATGATAATTCTGTTTCGGTATAACCATCGTGATATTGCATTGCTATCTCCACAGTTATCCCTGAATCTTCTTTAATGAAATATATCGGCTCTTGATGTATTGCACGTTTATTTTTATTGAGATAAGAGACAAATTCTTTTATTCCTCCTTCATAATGAAAATCAACTTCTGAATTGTCTCTCTCATTTTTTAGATTTATAACCAATCCCTTATTAAGGAAAGCTAATTCTCTTAACCTATTCTGCAATATTTCAAATTGGAATTCTGTAACAGAAAAAATTTCATTATCTGGCATGAACCTTACTTCAGTTCCTGTCTCTGTTGAATCTGCTACAACTTTAACTTCTGTAACCGGTATGCCACGCTCATATCTTTGTAAATGTATTTTGTTGCCCCTAGAAACTTTAACTTCAAGCCATTTTGACAACGCATTAACGCAAGAAACTCCAACTCCGTGCAAGCCACCAGAAACCTTGTATGTATTCTTGTCGAATTTTCCGCCCGCATGCAAGACTGTCATTACAACTTCTAAAGCCGATCTCTTTTCTTCTGGATGCATCTCTACAGGAATGCCCCTCCCATTATCTTTAACTGACAATGAACCATCTTGATGGATTGTGACAATTATCTTATTGCAATGCCCTGCCAATGCCTCGTCAACAGAGTTGTCTACCACTTCCCAGCAAAGATGATGCAGGCCCTTTACATCTGTGTCACCAATGTACATGCTTGGGCGCTTACGTACCGATTCAAGCCCCTTAAGTACAGAAATTGATTCAGCTGTATATTCCTTTTTTTCCAGGCTTGTTTCTTGCATTTTTCCCTCTAAGGCATTGATTTTTGTATACTCTTTTTAATGAGCTTTTCTTTATATGCGTTTCTGCCGTAAAAGCACCAAATTTGGCGTTTATGGGCCTTATAATGGCAAAATAAGAAATCAGTATAAACTAAGAATTACCCCTACTGAAAGGGCAAAATAATAAGGTTTTAAAGCCTTTAAACCACATCTCTAATTAATCATTTGTATAATGTGCAATTTGCTATTGCATAATGCCTTCTTTCGTTCTCTTCCGATCTTAAAGATGAGTCACAATTCTGCACCCATAACCTTCTACCAAGCTCAATCCTTTCTTTCAAATCTTCTGGCATTCTTGATTCCTCAAGGTAAACTGTGGCTGTTGAGCCGGTCTTGGGGTTCTCAAGCTCAAGGATAGTTGTGCCTGTTGTTTCTACATAATTAGTATTTATCATAGTAATATTGCCTGCAAATGTGAAATGATTCACTTCATCATCACAGCCACTGTTTAAAATGGCGGCCAATCCGAATCCGAATAGTTTTTGTTTTAGTTTCATTTTCCATTACCTTTATTTCCTGTAGAAATTTTGCTACGGACCACTCCGCGTGCGGGCCTAACATTGCCGATGCGGCCGACGGCATCGATACTGAACCTAACATTGTCGCCACCAAGCAACAAAGTCAGCATGGTATCATTTTTAGGCTTACCACCTAATCTCCATAAATATGGCTTCCTGCCTGAAACCCATTCAAAGACTTCTTCGACTTCTGTCAAGTCACCTGTGCCAAGAAGAGATTCAATCGGATCTTCAAATCCACTTTCCGAATTTACAATGCCATTATTGCCAACAAAATCAATTTGTATTTCGTATTTGCTTGCAGAGCCATAATCATGGATTATTTCATCTAACCCTACAGCAGGATATTTTATACGAGTGCTTGTAATCATAAAATGATTAGCAAAATCATTACTGAAAATTCCATTCAGCTTTTCAATAACTGTTTTATAATTACCATCTTTATTTCTGTAAAGTGCTTCAAGTGTTGCACAATACAATTGGCCTGATGGCAATGACCATTCAGAACCTTGCAAAATTAGGTTCCATTCATCTTGAGTATGCCTCTTATCTTCATCCAACAATTCCTTGCTCCATTCGACACGATACAAGCCATCATGTAATTTTAGCGGGCTGATAGCAAAACTATTTTCTAATTCTTTTATCTTAAATTCTGATATACTAGGATTATGTAGTACATAATCATCTGCCTTTTTAGCCAAAGCTTTAGGATCTGTCATCTTTGCTTTCATTGCAACAATCTCTTCAGGAGTATAAATCGAAAAAGTTTCTTGGGATTTAACAGATGCACTATTTTCATAATTTTTATAACCAAAAATATCACTCATTTCATTCAACCCCATATCCGCCATTTGATGATTTATTCAAATTGAGCCTTTTCATAGGATGCTGATATTCTACAGAATCCTTTTTCATAGAATCGAAGTAAGTACAGTCCTCTATCAAGGATGCTGTCCCTATAGCCAATACCAAACCTAAAGCACCCCCCAAAACAATCTTTTTCAATGAAGGCTTTTTTTCTCCAAATCTCTTGCTTTTGAGTGCAGATATTTTATTTGAAATTATAGAATCAACTTCATTTTGATTGAATCCTTCAGAATAAAGTCTATCATTTAGTTCTAAAAGCTTACAAGCATCATTGGTTGACAAGCCTACATCCATGAAATCGTGTTCGTCCATTTTAGTCCCTTTTGTTATGAATATTATACAATTATCACTATATAAATCTTGTTACTCCTCACAAGTTACTACAATTGCAAAGGTTTAAATACTACCTTTAATCATAGATATCCATCACCTCTTTTTCCCCAGTAAGGGGCTTCGGCCTCTTGCTAGGGTTTTTCTAAAATTCTTTAATAAAAGAGGTCTTATAATCATTCAAAAAGACTGGATATATTAAGCACTGATGAAGCCTCAGAGAAAACACGCTTTTCGAAGTCAGATGATTTCTCGCCTTCTGCCTTCTCCAAATCAATAGATTTCATCAAAGAAAGGACAAGCCTTTCCTCCTCTTCCAATGGAATCTCAAGCAATTTCAAAGAATCAAGCGACTGGTGTACGACCCTTTGCTCTACTTCAGCAACATTTCCATAATCTGCCTTTATCTCTATAAATTCGGCTGATGAAAGCTTTGCCGTGTTCTTCAATACGCAATAAGCATCATTTAGGCCAGCCATTATCTCCTTGAAATTAATCTCTGAAGGCTTACCAGATCTCAAAGAGCCAAATATTCTCAATAAGACAATCTTATCCTTGATATCATAGCGTGAAACTTCATTCTGAACAATAGAAGTTACTTCGCTAGGATCCTTATTACTGACATCAAACCTCAAAGGGATAACTTCCTTTATAGGTATTTCCACCCTCCTTATTGAATTTTCTTCAACAATATAGAAGCCGCCATGCTTGAATTCCTCCAACTCCTTGAAATTATTTGGATATAATGCACCGGGATATGTCAGCATTCCATTGCCATATTCTTTTTGCAGGATATAATGGACATGGCCACCAGCATAATAGTTGAAATTCTTAGGCAAGACGCTTAAACCTATTAATTCAATTTCCCCATAATCTTTTGGCTTTAATTCCTCTATTGCAGTATGGAACATGAAAATTTTGTATCCAGGCTCTGATTCTAGAGATTTAATATCCAGTTCCTCATAATCCAACCTTTCCAAGCCAGAGCGCCTACCTAAAATTCCTGTTATCTTTGCACCTGTTTTTTGGTCGACTGTGAAAAGCAATTTATTATCTTTAGACTTGAAGACATTGATTAACAATCCGGCCCTTTCCAGCACGTCCAGCATTGTCTTGCCTGAAGGCGAGAAATCATGTGAACCAGCAATTGTATAAACTGGTATCCAATTTTCTTTAAGCTTTTTCAAAATGGATGTTGTTTCCTTTAACAATTCTATCTGCGGTATGGAAGTATTGAAAATATCGCCTGCGAAAAGTATAAAATCTACCTTTTCATTTATGCAAATGTCAATTGCCCTTCTAAAAGATTCCATGTTTACTTGCCTTAATGTATCTTCCTGCCAGCCACCAATGTGCAAGTCAGACATGTGAGCAAACTTCATAGTAGGGCAAGATAAGATGCCGATATTTAAAGATTTGGCAATAAACTGCAAAATGTATTTAAAGAATCTAAATTGAATAGTAGCTTATGGCTTTAGTCTCAAAAGACATTCCATTGGCTGAGATTACTTTAAGGAAGTATGAAAAGCCATATCCTTCTGACAATAAAAGGGATATAATCAGAAAACTGTGCCTCTCTGTCGGATTATTGCAGCCTGGTGATTCAAGAGATGTAATTGTGGATGTCATGCAATTACTGCTGGAATCAAAAAAGGAAATTAGCAGTGAAGAAATAGTAAGTGGAGTAATAAACTTAAGAAAAAATGCTAAATTGCCAATGCAGGGAATTGCACCTTCAAATATAAGAAGGCAGATAAAAAGGCTAAGGGATATTTATATTGCTGAAAAGTCCGGCAACAATTACAGGATATCTGAGAACGAGAATCTTGCTGTAATCTTTGAAGAGAAAATAGAGAAGTTCTATTTGCAATCCATAGTGTCAAGAGTTAAAGAATATTGCACTGCAGTGAATGAGAGAAGATGATATACGAGCCTGAAGAAGATTCTTACTTATTAGAAAAATATGTTAAAATATTAGCTAAAGGTAAAGTTCTTGATATTGGCACTGGCTCTGGTATTTTAGCTATAGCTGCTAAAAACAAATGCAAAGAAATAATGGCTGTCGACATCAATCCAGAAGCAGTTGCACTTGTTCAGAAAAAAGGAATAAAAGCAATAGAAAGCGATTTGTTTAGCGAGGTGGAAGGGAAATTTGATACAATAATATTTAATCCGCCATATCTGCCTGAAGATGATAGGGAGGATGAAGAATCTAAGAAGATAACTACTGGAGGTAAAAATGGGAATGAATTAATTGAGAGATTTCTTAAGCAGGCTAAAAATTACTTACAAAAAGAAGGGATAATACTTATCGTTTTCAGCTCTTTGTCTGGAGATGTAAATCGCCTTTTTAAGAAATACGGATACAGACAACGATTACTCGAATCAAAAAAGTTCTTTTTTGAAGAGCTGTTTGCTTACGAGCTTAAGATAAATTAGATATGGTTAATGCAATTAAGCTTTTCTCATTACAGTATAATGGCAGCTTCCACAATATTGCCTGTCCTTATGCTCTGCCAAGAAAACTTCAGGGCCGCATTTAGGGCAGTTTTGTTTTCTCTCAACTTTACAGCCAACTACCTTATATTTCTTATATTTTGTGCTTGGTTTCTTGTTCTTTACCTTTTTCTTTGCCATATTTACTGACCCTCAGCTGCCTTCTTCTTAGGCTTCTTATTGTAAACCTCATATTTCTTCAACAAATCTGCTGAATTGTAAACATTAACAATAACTTTACAATTATTAGAGCCGAATCTCTGGCTGACCCTCTTAATGGACAATAATCCCTCTTCTGTCTTCAGCTTTGAGGCTATTTCCTTCATTAATTCTGCCCTAGAAGGGGTTGACTGCTTTAATGCAGTAACTTCAAGGCTTACCTGCTTTCTGCCAAGCAATGGCATCTTTGTCTCGTTTAAAACTTCAATTTCCATCATGCTCACCTTGTCTTTATGGCGTAAATGCCATTTCTGGTTATGCCAGTCTTCTTTGCAACTTCAGACTTTTCAGCATTCATTATGCTTATTCTTCCTTTCCATGAATCAGCAAAATTGCTGCCATGGCAAATTGGGCATTCAGAACCATCTGTGAAAATCCTGCATTTTTTACAAGCTTTCTGTGCCATCTTACTTTTTCTTCTCCTTTGTTTCCTTTTCAGATGAAGCTGCCTTTTTCTCTACACGCTTCAAGTCTTCTTCTATCCATTGCAAGGCCCCAAGCTTTGCCTGCCTCATTGTAAGATTTATTTTTGGATTGGAAATGTCCTTATAGCTGACTGCAATTATCCTTGCCCTGCAGTTATCACCAACTTTCAATGTTTTCTTAGAATCTTTGCCAGTCAAGATATTTGATTTGGAAAAAGAGACAAAATCGTCCATAGTCTGTGATACATGTATCATGCCATCTATTGGGCCAATATTTATGAATGCACCGAAATCGGTTATGTCACTGACCTTGCCCAAGATTACTTCCTGAATTTCTGGCTTGAAGCTAAGTACAGAAAAAATAGTATCGTAATATGCTGCGCCATCACCAGGAATTATTACGCCTTCCCTTACTTCTTTTATGCTGACAACACCTATGACAACACCAAGATCTTTTGAGATGAAACCATTAAATTGCTCGTTTAAGCTTTTCAAAATCGCGATTTCACTATCTTCATTAAAAAGAGTAGGATGTACCCTTACATGACCCTTCGCTTCAACTTCGTAAAACATCATTCCACCATTGCATATTTTTTTTGCCTTATGACAACCAGCCTGAAGCCTTTTTCCTTTAATTTTCTCTTAAGATTGCCGTCTTGGGTTGCGATAACATACTCTTTTGGGTTAAGCTCCAGCAGCAAATCGTCAACATACCCTTTTTCCGGCCCAATTACCATTATTTTCTTGGCCTTTGCTATTGAAAGGGCTAGCTTGGCTGATTTCCTTTCTGAAAAATTGCCAGCCTTTATAAGCTTTTCTAATTCTCTCAACGAAGCTTCGAGAATAACTGGCTCATGTTTAAATTCTAATATCTCTAATATATCCTCTAGGCCTATATGATAATTAACCATCGATATAAGAAAATTTGTATCCAATACCAGCTTCATACTTATTATTTCAAGATTTAAATATATATAGTTAGCGGCTATGATACCTATAATGCTGGTGTTTCCTTATATTTTCCTTAATATCATGATATAATTGCATGAATATTAGCAATAGCAAACTAAGCAAGAGCCATACCGGCCAGAAGAGATTTATTTCTTTCAGAAGGTTGCCAATACCGAAAACTACACCAAATGCTGCCTTGTCTTTCACATCTGCCTCGCTAATGCATTCCTTGCACTGACCACTACAATCTACGTCGGCTTCATTTTGGTTCTTTATGCCATCAAAACAGCTAGGGCAATCAACACAATTACCACCGCAGTCAATACCTTCCTCATTACTGTTCTGAATATTATCAAAACAATTTGATGGTCTAGTTAAATAATTACATCTTTGTATTTCTGAAGGCTTATTT
>JAHFJF010000042.1 GCA_023245975.1 archaeon | reverse complement strand
TAAACCAAAAGGATATTCATCTATGATACAAGAATTTTCTCCAGACATAGAAAACAATCAAGAAGCCAAACCATTAAAGCTAAGCAATAGAAACATGACCTCAACTGAGATTATACACCTATTGCCAGCGAAATTATCAAATTCACAATTAGGAGCATTATATTCTGCTTTGAAGAATTTAGGAGAAAATGCCGGCTTTGACGAATTAATTACAGAGATGCACATGCTTGAAGACAGCAGCGCAAAATGGACATTGGTTAATATCTTAGAATATGTGAAGAAGTTAAATCTCTTTTCAGACAACTTTACAATGATGGGAGAATTAGTCCAGCCTGGAAAAGCTTCTATAATAAATTTAAGGGGGGTGCCGCCAGAAGTCCAGGAAGTAGTGGCATACAAATTATTGATGGATTTATTTGCTGAGAGAAAAAAAGGCAACATACCACCATTCTTTCTTGTAATAGAAGAAGCACAGAATTTCTGCCCCGAAAGAAGCTATGGAGAATCAAAAAGCTCGCCAATTATCAGGCAGATAGCCGCTGAAGGAAGAAAATTCGGGTTAGGGCTTGGAATAATAACTCAAAGGCCTGCAAGATTAGAGAAAAGCGTTATTTCACAGGCCGGCACACAAATAATAATGAAACTAACAAATCCAAACGATACAAGAGCTGTGGCAGGCTCTATTGAGGGAATAACTGCTGAAACTGAAAAAGAGATCAAAAACATCCCAATCGGAACTGCGATGGTTACCGGATTAGTAGACTTGCCGTTGTTCGTAAATGTAAAGCCGCGAAGGAGCAAGCATGGGGGTGAAGCGGTAAGAATATTCTCCTCAGATGAAACCGATGAAAAAGATTTCAAGGAGCAATCAACAGAATTCAAGGAAAAGGGAGAACTATTGCCAATAATCAAGCAGAAAGTCTCACAGAAAGACTTGAGGCTGATGTCTGAAAAGCCAATAAAAATCAAGGAATTACTGCTGCCTTGCACAATGCTGATGTGTGCACAGGATGGTAAAGAATTCAACATTCTGATAGATATGGCAAATGGAAAGATAATAACAAACATAGAAACTGGAGACGGCCTAGAATTGTCGAAGCTAAACCTTCCAGACACATCAGCACAGCAAACTAAGATACTGCAAGTTGCAACTAAACTAAAAGAATTCAAGCCATCAGAACTATTTGCTAAATCTGGAATGCAATTCTCAGAATTATACGACCTTGTTAGCGTACTTGCAAAAAAAGGATACCTGATAAAAGACAATGACAAATATAAAATCAATGATACAATCAAAATATTATCATCTCTGCAAGAGGATGCCTGTTATGAAAAAATTGAGTATGCAAGGACAGAATACGAACAGAAAATAGAAAAACGCATTGATTTTGAGAAGATAAAAGAATTCCTTTCGAAATTCCTTACAATCAAAAATGCAAAAGAATGCTATCTTGTCCTTTATGAAGTAAATTAATACCTGATCTCGAAGTCCTCAAATTCACCGTCATATTCTTCTTCAACAATCTCAACATCCTCTATTTGGGCACCACGAGGCCCCTCCCTGCAAAAATCTAATAGCTCATCAACATCAGAATCATCACCTTCAAAAACAGCTTCAACAGAGCCATCATCCTTGTTCCTTACAAAACCAGTAACATCCAATGCATTCGCTTTCTCATTTATTTTAGCGCGAAAGAAGACACCCTGTACAACTTCTCCTAAGATATTGATATGAACGCGCTTCATTTGTTAACCTCTAAGTTTGTAGCAGAAACGAGGGGGTTAAAATAGTTTTCTATTTGTCAAACCCGCCATTTCAAGCGAAAAAATCCCAACTAAAAATTTGCATTGTCCTCTAAAAAAACCAAAAGTTTAAAATAAGCAAATCATTTAATTAGCTTAAAAGTGGTGCTCAATGTGGTATAAGAGGTACGGCTGGCCTAAAAACCCTTTCGAAGTCAAATGCTCAAAGGAAGTAATAGGCCTTGAAAAAGAGAAACAAAAACTTCTTGACTATGTCAATTCCGGAGATGCATGCATAATACTTGGAGATTCTGGCGTTGGAAAGACATCATTAATGAAATGGCTTGAGAAAAGCTTGCTTAGATACAAGATGAATTATATAAATTCAGAAGAGATGAATGAATACTATTCATTGAAAAAACACGTTAAGAAAGGCTGGGTACGGAAAAGCGTACTTCTTCTTGATGAGGCCCACCTATGTGATGAAGACATAAGGAAAGAAATAAAGCTATTATGGGATGCAAATGTGGTAAAAAGCGTAGTCATTGCACAAATGCCCTCTAACCTAAATGAATATTCTGAAAGCTTACGGAAAAGAATAGGCCCAAGGGTTGTGAAGCTTGGAAGACTCGACCTGGAAAAGGCAAAAGCATTGATAGATTTCAGAACAAAGGGGAATAACCCATTTGATGATAAATCATTAAAATTACTTGTAGAGGAAGCTGAATACAACCCCAGGAAACTTTTAGAAAACTGCGAACTTGTCTGCATGGAGCTGAAAAGCCAAGAGCTGAATGAAGATAACATAAAGAGGGTATTGCAAAAAAAGGAGATTGTTGAGCTTGAAGACCTAGAAAAGCCAAAGGAAGTTGAGCTGCCATCAAATCTAACACCAATAGATTCGGAATTGCTAAAAGGTTTCGCACCAATGCAAAAAAAGATAATAAATATACTGTATGAGAATAATAGGACTATCTATCAAATTGCACAGGTCCTAAACAGTTCAGAAGGATCTGTAGGGAAGCAAGTAAGCATGCTAACTGAGTCTGGCGTTGTCTATATAGCAAATCCAAGGAGGCCAAAAGTTTATGGCCTTTCTGAAAACTTCAAGAAAGAGCTTGTATAAATTCTTCTGGAAACATTAATAAGATTAAGCAACTTAACTTTAAAGAATATCAACCCTAATTAGGGGTGTAAAGGGGTAGTCTGTTTTTGAAAGCGGAGAAAAGAGGTAATATGCACAATGTTCTTTCTAGTCTGCGCACCATAATCCGACTATCCTTTCCTACCCCCTTGAATAAGAAAGCAGTTACGGCTGCCAAATTTTTAATTGCCATAATACTATTTGCAACATTACTAATTTTCAGCAGCAGGATAAATGCCCAAGACTTTGGTTTGGAAAGTTTACCTGGGGAGAATAATGAACAATTCTCAACAGAGACAAATATAAGCGCATGCTCTGCAATAACAACAGCCGGAGTATATACCTTAACAGCAAGCGTAAGCAATAGTGGTTTAAGGCATTGCATCAGGATAAATGTATCTGATGTAGTTTTTGACGGCCAGGGATTCATAATAGACGGCACTGATACTGCTGCAACCTTCGGAATTTTTGTGGAGAATAGAACTGCAAGCCTAACCAATATCACAATAATTAATGTCACTGTAAGTGACTGGAGAAATGGAATTTACATCAATAATACTTTGTCTGGAACTGTTACAAATACCAACGTAACATCAAATACAAATGGGGCACTGGTATATAATTCAATTAATTTAACAATCTCAAATAATACTATGTCGAATAATCAATTTGGCATTTGGTTTGAGAATGTAACGAACAGCAATATTTCAACTAATAATGCAACATCCAATACAAATACTGGCATACATTTTATTACTGTTAGCAATAATACTATTTACAATAACAATGCCAGCAAAAACAGCCAATGGGGCATTAGGATAAGATTTTCAAACAATACATTAATTGACAATAATGTTGCCAATTCTAATACAAATTATGGAATTGAATTGGAATCGTCAAACTATAGCACAGTAACAAACAATTTAGCAAACAACCAAACAATAGCCGGCATATTCTTAAATACTGGCACTAATTATGCAAACGTAACAAATAATACTGCCAACCTTAATGACGTTCAAGGCTTCTTTATCCAATATTTAAGCAGGGACAATAATTTTACAAATAATACGGCACAAGAAAATGGCTATTATGATTTTTATATCGGGGCAGTATCTGGCTCTAAAGAAGACTGCCAAAACATTTATTCTAACAATGTCGCTTCTGGTAACAGGTCCTTCAAATATTTCAATAGCTCAGTAGACCTCAGAAATGATAATGTCTCAGAGATGGTATTGTGCAATGCTGATAATTCTAACCTCACAAATATCACGATAGACGGCTCGTTAACAAAAGGCAATAACTGGCTCCATATTATTTTTACAGATAATGCTAACATCACAAGCATAAGATCATTAAATAATTATTATGGGATTTATTTTGATACCTCGAATAATAATACATTCCATAATAGCACGCTTGAAAACAACACCAAATCGGGAGTTTACTTAACTGCATCTACCAATTACAACCTAACAAACAATACTGCAAATAAAAACATCGAGTACGGAATTTATCTCACAACATCCAGCAATAACAATATCACAAACAATGCTGCGATAATCAATTCCCAGTCTGGCATCTATCTTGACACTGGAAGCAATAATAACACCTTAAAAAACAATGTTGCAAACAACAACAGCCAAGTTGGAATATCTCTGGCTTCGGTACAAAACAATACTATTATTTCTAATGCCGCAAACAACAACAGCCAATATGGGATTGGACTTATAAGTAGTGTTAGCGGTCCTGACCCTGTAAGGGCAAACAGCAATACAATCATAAATAATACTGCAAATTTTAACATCCTTTATGGAATATATATCTATTCTGCAAGCAATAACTCGATTATAAATAATACTGCCAACTGGAATGTAAATACTGGCATTTACATAACTTATGCCACGGGGTATTTGGGAGCCATATTAAACTCTTCAACTAACCAATTTATTAATAATTATGCTGAATACAATAACTATGGCATTTACTTTGATACATCAGAAGAGAATACAATTACCAATAACACAATCAGCTCCAATACATTTATTGGTATTTACCTAACAGCCTCAAGGAATAACACATTCATAAATAATACTGCCAAAAACAACAGTTATAGAGATTTCATGTCTGCAGCAGATTCTACCAAGAATACTGTTACAAATCTCACTATTGGGCCAATGATAAGCTTTACATCCACAGACATCGGCCTAGGGAACTTAACTGCACCTCCATCAAATCCATCTGGCTACCAAAACATAGGAAAATATGTCAATGTGACAAATACTTCTGCAAATTCTTGGATTTTCCTTAATATTAGCTATACAAATGCAGATGTTAGCGGAATAAATGAATCCAATCTTAGCATTGCCAGGTATGATGGAGCTTTACTCGGCTGGGTAACAAATACTACTTCTTTCGCAGCCCAGAATGGAGTTATAGCAAGCTTAAACTATGTATTTGCCAACATAACCGGATTTGGAAGCCCTTTTGCCCCATTTACATCAACAGACACAACACTGCCAAATTCGGCTCTGCTCTTGCCTGCAAATGATTCAATCATTGCTGGAAATAATATCTCCCTTAACTGCTCAGCTTCTGATGATGTGGCACTTTCCAACATAAGCCTGTTCACCACATTTGATGGGTTATGGGCAACTAACAGGACTGTTTCGGTATCTGGGACATCGAACCAGACTAATTTCACAACGCAAGGAATTTCTGACGGCACTTATTTCTGGAACTGCCTTGCCAAAGATACAAGCAATAATCAAGCATTTAACACAACTAATTATACCATCACTCTTGATTCGACACCGCCTGCAAATCTTAACCTTTCAGCTCCAGAAGAAGCTTATTCAAGCACATCTACAACAGTAGAATTTAATTTCTCTGCTACTGATAATATAGACACGAACTTAACTTGTAATGTTACAATTGACGGCTCGCAAGTTGCAAGGATAAACTTAAGCAATGGAACTTTCAGGACTGCTTCTTCAACAGTTAGTGTCGCAAGCCATCAATGGAATGTGACTTGCTATGATAATGTGTTAAACTCAAGGACCTCAATAACAAGAAACTTTACCATTACTGCAACAGCAAGCCCAACTCCAACAACTACTAGTGGCGGTGGGGGAGGTGGTGGAGGAGGACCAATAAAACCAACTCCTAAACCAATCCCTGAAGAGCCAGAACCAGAAATAAAAATAATACAAGAGCCTGTACTGCTCAAGCAAGAAATTCCTTCTATACAGGATATCTTGCCTGGAGTCGAACCAATCTTGGCAAATGCAATGCTTGGCGCAATAGGAAGCCTTACGCCATTGCCATTAGAATTATCCGGCAGAAGGACAGAAGATGGCATAGAACTGCTTTTCGGCAGCAAGGGAAAAATCAAATTCAGCACTGTCCCAGGCGGAAGAAAGCCAAAAATCAATATAGAATTTGGAAATAATGAAATAGAGCTATCTGTGCCCCAATATTCTGACTCATTATTGCTTGTGATGACAATGACCATAATGCTATGGCTATTAATTGTATTGGTGCATGGCACAGTACATTTAACTTTTGAGAAATATGCATGGGGCAAGCTTACCGACCTCCAGAAATTCTCCATTGGCAGGATACAATCCATTGCAGAAAGCGCTAAAAAACACCCAAATCCAGAATACCTTGAAAAAAGCATGAAAGTTTTCATAATATATGCTGCAAATGAGCTTAACTTGGAAAGCAAGACTTACAAAGCCACACTTGACGCCATAAAAAACAAGGATTTAAAATTCAAGGCAGAAATAATCCAGCTGTATAAAGAATTCTCAGAAAAACACGGGAAGCCAATAACAATAAGGGAATTAAAAGCATTGACAAATACTATGACCTGGCTAATAAAGAAATTTTAACAAAACCTTAATAAAATAAGACAACTTCCTTTTGAGCAGTATATTGGCCAAAATTTAGGGTAAAAGGGGTAGTCTGTTTTTGAAAGCGTACAGTCTAGAGAAAAGAGGTAATTTCTATAATGTTTTTTCTAGCCTGCGCACTCTAATCAGGCTACCCAATACTACCCCCTTGGGCAAGAAGGCAGTTACGGCCGCAAAGTTTCTCATCGCCGTAATATTGTTTGCTGCATTACTTATTTTTAGCCGCGGAATAACCGCCCAAAACATAGTTGAATTTAATGTGAATGGGAGCCTCAACCTGAGCAATGCCTTTGTAAGGATAAGCTCAAACGGCTCTATATTAGACATACCAGCATCTGATATATTGGCCAATGACAAAATATCCATAAATATCAGCGAATTAAATCTGGAAAGAACTGGAGTTGTCTATATAGACCTAATATCTGATGGGCAAGTAATTGACAGCAGGAAGATAGTGATTGAAGAACTGCTGCCTTTAAATGAAACAGCCCAAGATTATCCTGAGAATCTTACCTTGCCAACAGATGAGAATGCAACAGAACAAAACTTAACAGAAGAACCAATAAACTATACTGCCCCCAATGTAACAGACAATGAAGAAAAAAAGCCTAAAAAGAAACATGATAGAATCTATAAGGTGAATTCTAAAGGAAAATGGCTATCACTTGATGTTACTGGCATATATGACAACCCACTGGTACAAACAGTAGAAGATGTCTTGGCAGAACTTAATGGCCATAATATTA
>JAHFJF010000041.1 GCA_023245975.1 archaeon | reverse complement strand
GGAATAAAATGATTTTTACATAATCTTTTTAAACAAACCGAAAATAACCACCATTATGGGATTTACTCATAAAGAGTATTACGAAACAATAAAAGAATATCCTTTGGACAAGAGAATTGCCATCATAGCTGATTTTGACTTGACATTAACGGAGCAGTTCCAGCAAGAGCCAATATTGGCAGCATATCTTGATAACATCAAGAAAGCTTATGACGGCAAAACTATTTCTATGTGGGTTCATGGAAGGTTAAAAGAAACTAAAATCAAGATAGAAAAGCCTGGCGACTGGTTCCGGCTTTCTGATGCCTGGGCAGAGCCGCATAATGGCGTGGCTTGGGTTTCACAGTTTCTGTATGATATACGCACGGGCGTCCTGCCGCCGCTGAGCAAGAGAGAAATGTTTGAGGTTTGGGCCCCTAAAATAAAACTATCGCCAGGATTCCCTGAGGTAATCACCAACCTAAGGGAAGAATTCAATGGCAAATGCTATATTGGGTTTTATATTGCCAGCGTAGGCATAACTGACTTGATATCTGGGACATCTGCCGGAGACATCATAGATTATGTCTTTGCTTCTGATTTGGTTAGCTTGGAAGCCATACACAAGTTTCCTAATGAAATAGACAAGCAAAGCACAATGCCTGTAGATTATGCGAGAGAGATTGTAAAGCCATTCGGCAAGACTGAATGCGTAATAAAAATAGCAAAAGGCGCACATGAGAAGTTGGATGATTTGGTAAGAAATGAGGACTTATCTTTCTCTTATAAAAATATGATATACCTTGGAGACGGCACGAGCGATGTGAGTACGTTTGCCTATCTCCAAAAGAAAGGATCTACGGTATTATGCGTTTATGAAGAGGGTAATATGGATGCTTACGGCAGTGCAATCGCAAACCCAAAACTTTTCCCAAGGATTGAAGGATTTTTTCCAAGGAATTATGAAGTTGGCTCCCCGACATGGACTCAGCTAGTTAAGGTTATAGATAAAAAGCTATCAAGGAAATGCTCGTTCCCATCACAAATGCTTGACTTGTACAAGAAGAGAAGGCTTGATCCTGAAACAGAAGAGCATAAGGGATTGCTCAAGGTAATCTCTGGCCATCTCAAGAATTGCAGGGAATGTGAAGGCACCTATTCAGTTAAGTGGGTTCCGCCTAGATAATATCTTTCAGTTCTTTACAGACTTTCATCCCATAATCTTTAGCAAGATTTTCTAAAGCTGCTTGATAGATATCATGCCGGTCTTTCGTCAAGACATGAGATTGAGTTGCGATTGCAGCAGCCACTAGCACCGCGTCTGAAGCATCTGGGATTGCCTGAAGTAATTTTGGCTCTATAGATTTTACGAATTCTTTTTCTTTTTTCCATTCCCCTGGATGGACTTCGACATCTATGATAACCAATCCTGGAATTACTTTGCGCGCCCTTTTCCGTACCTCATGCGGCAGCCTTCTTTCGATATGTATAAATTCTTCTGCATTAAATGATGTCATCGCAAGCTTCTTCAGTTTCAGAAGCTTATCTAATCTCTCATGGTGGTTTAACGAATCAACCAAGAAGCAAGTGTCAAGCAAGATATAGTTTCTTGCATCCTTCAATTGATAGTGCTTTGCTTTCTCGATAAGCTCTTTCATATCTCTTGGTTAAACATGAGAAGTATTTAATCGTTCTCAAAATTTGTTTTGGAAATCTTTATATAGGAAGCAGGGATTTAGGCAGATGATTTGCGGGGGTGGCTGAGCCTGGAAAAAGCGCAGGACTTAAGCCTTGGGACAAAGCAGCAAAATGCTTTAAAATCTTCCTTTGGAAGACATCCTGTCCCTTAGTGGGTACGCAGGTTCAAATCCTGTCCCCCGCATCATTTCTAACGATTATGCCGCAAATCTTATAAGCAAGTATCGTTCACCGACCTATCGGTAACCGATATGTTTAATGCACAGATAAAACTGGGAGTCCTGAAGAGCCTAAACAGAAAGAACCACAACGGCTATGAGCTAATTAATGGACTATCACAAACTTTTGGAAAAAAACCTTCACCAGGCTACATATACCCATTGCTAAAGGACCTGAAAGAAAGAGGATTTGTAACTGAGGCAAAATCTGGCAATAAGAACATCTATTCCATCACAAAAGATGGAAAGTATTTCCTTGATGGCCTTCTTAAGAAAAGGGAAGAGAGCATGAAATTGATGCTTCAGGCAGTAGAACCTTTGGCGGACAAAAAAGAAATTAAGATGTTCAAAGATTTCATGGAGAAAATCAAGGATGAGAAGTCCCCATTTAATGAGCAAGACGGACTGTTTGAAGAATTCAGACGAGAAGCATGGAAGGCTATGTCTGATAAGAATAAAAAAGAGAATTTTAGGGCAATAATGAAAAATACAATCAAACAGCTAAAGAAACTAAACGCAAAATGAAAGATGCAATAATACAATTGGAAGATGTATGGAAGCATTACCAGATGGGAAAGGTAAAGCTGAGCGCATTGCAAGGAATATCATTGAAAGTAAATAAGGGAGAATTTCTGGCGATAACAGGGAAGTCCGGCTCAGGAAAGTCAACAATCATGAATCTCATCGGCTGCCTAGACCTTCCAAGCAAAGGTAAAATACATCTTGATTCAAAGGACATATCAAAACTAAAAGAATCCAAATTGGCGCAGATTCGTGGCCAGAAGATTGGATTCATTTTTCAGCAGTTCAATTTAATCCCTACATTGACAGCCCTAGAGAATGTTGCCTTGCCTGGAGAGTTTCAGAATAAGGACAGCTTAAATCTATACAATAAAGCGAAGAAATTATTGGATTCTGTAGAAATGGGCGACAGAATAAATCATCGGCCGACACAATTAAGCGGTGGACAGATGCAGAGGGTTGCAATAGCAAGGGCATTAATCAATAATCCCGATGTGATCTTGGCAGATGAGCCTACAGGCGCATTAGATTCTAAGACTGGTGAGCAGGTAATGAAACTATTGGATGACCTTAATAAAAAAGAAGGAAAAAGCATAGTCATAGTCACGCATGATGATTCTTTAATAAGATATGCAGACAGAGTTATTGAACTAAAAGACGGCATGATCACTAGAGAATATAGCAATCAGGAGGCAAAATGAATAAATTAGTTGTTTTTTTAATGGGGCTACTTTTGTTAGTCAATGGCGCATCTGCCTTTACTGGAAGCAATTTGACTTTCAGCCAGCAGAATGATAATAGTGTTAATTTTGAGAGAAATTCGGCTTCGCATTTTGTAATAAAGGACATAAGGCAGGATCCGTTCCCGGCAAACCCGGGCTCTTATTTAGACTTGTATCTAAGGGTTGAGAATACTGGCGGCAATATTGATAACCCTAAATTTGAATTGCGCTTGAGCAGCCCATTATCTTTGGATTCAATAAATAATGTTGAACAATTTCCAGCCTTGGGCAGCGGAGACAAATTGACTTTGCATTACAAGATAAACATTGACAAAGATGCATTTCCTGGAGAATATGACCTTGAATTCAGGGCTTATGGCTCTGAGAACTTATACTACCCTTATTTTTTCAAAATAAAAGTTGATGATGTAACTACAGACTTTGATGTTGCCTTGCAAGATGTAACAAAAGATGGGGTTGCAATAGCGATATCAAATATAGGAAAGAATAATGCGAATGCAATAACAGTAAGACTAGACAATCAGCAGGATTTTGAACTGCTTGGAATTCCTTCTTACATAATTGGAAATCTGAACTCAGGCGACTATACAATAATAAATACTCTTCTGAAGCCTAAAGACAATACCGGAAACAAGGTGCTAAAATTAAGCATAGACTATACAGACATAATTGGAACAAGAAGGACTTTAGAGAAAGAAATCCCGATTTTCATGACCGTGCAAACCAAAAAAGGGTTTGAGGACTTGACTGCATCAGTAGTTTCGAACGGCCAAGAACAGAAGAATCAGGGCAGCTCTAAACTATTCATGTATGCTTCATTGATATTGGCAGCAGCATTAATTGGTGTAGTTATACGCAATAGAAGAAAAAACAAAAACGAAGAATGAAACTGTCAAAATCACTGAAAATTGCAGTAAACATAATCAGGCACAGCAAGTTAAGGAGTTGGCTCACAATAGTTGGGATTGTAATTGGCGTAGCTTCGATAATAGCAATCGTTTCTATTGGCAGTGGCTTTCAGAAGGATATTCAAAGACAGCTTGGAGGCTTGGGTTCCGATACTTTCACTGTAACTGCTGGGTTCGACAGGGCCAACCAATGCCCCGGGCCTAAATGCAGGCCTGAAGCTCAGAGTACTAGCACCAAGACATTGACCAGTAAGGAAGTACAGGCAATAAAGTCAGTACCAGATGTAAGCTTTGTAGATGCACAGATATCTGGAAATGAAGAAATCTATTTTCTTGGAGAGACTGCAAAGCTTGGCGTTCAAGGCGTAGACACTAAAGTCTGGAAGTATATGACTACTTCGAGTCTCGCGACTGGCAGATTGCTTGGGCCCGGTGATACTAATTCCGTAGTGATTGGAGCCTCTATTGCCAATGGAATCTTCAAGAATGACTTAATTGTAAACAGGCAGCTTACAATAAACGGTAAATCATTCATTATTGTAGGAATTTTAAAAGAAAGCGGTGGCTTTGGACAAGATGATAGAAGAATATTCATGGCTTATGAGGATGCGAAAACTATATTGGGTAAAGAAGAGAATGAATATGATGCACTGGTTGTAAAAGTAAGAGATCAAGACAGAGTTGATATAGCATCTGAACTGATTGAAAAGAAATTAATGACTGTAAGGCATGTCAATGAAGATACAAAAGATTTTTCGATATTATCCATGAAAGCAATACAGGAGCGTGTAAGCTCATTACTTGCTGGCGTTACATTATTCTTGGGAGTTATAGCTGCAGTTTCATTGATCGTGGGGGCTGTAGGAATTACTAACACAATGTTCACTTCTGTTTTAGAAAAGACAAAAGAAATTGGAATAATGAAAGCATTGGGTGCTAAGAATTCTGACGTGATGGCCATATTCCTTTTTAATTCTGGATTAGTTGGGCTTGTAGGCGGCTTAATAGGAATTTTATTTGGCGTAGGCATTGCCGTGTTAATCCCGAAATTAGGGGTAAGTTTTGTCCAGGGCGGTTCTACTCTTACGACATCAATACCAATGAGCCTGATAATATTTACATTAATATTCTCAGTTTTGCTTGGCATGATTTCTGGGATATTGCCTGCTTACAGGGCTTCAAAATTAGAGCCAGTCGTGGCTTTGAGAAGCGAGTAAGTTCCTAAATGAAAAAATAATTAAGCTTATAAACTGGCAATAGCCTTTCTTTTGAGAATGCCTCTGTGGCTCAGTCGGTAGAGCACGTCCTTGGTAAGGACGAGGTCCCGGGTCCGATTCCCGGCAGAGGCTTTATGGATAAAAAATACGTTTCGGTAGATGTTGAAACATCTGGAAGTACACCTGGAAAATATTCCATGCTTTCTTTGGGAGCCTGCATAGTTGGCGATGTAAATAAACGATTCTATGCAGAACTAAAACCATTAAACCTTCATTTTGATGAAGCGGCAATGCGAGTTGGATGCCTTGGATTAAAATGTCTTGAACGCTTAACTTTTATGGATAGATATAATCCCAAATCAGCAAATTTCAAGCCTGGTCTGGTATTGGAATTATTAAGTCAAGAAGGCAGAAGGCCGGACGATGCAATGCTAATCTTCAAGGCTTGGCTAATGTCTTCAACTGAAGGATACAAACCAGTAATTGCAGCTGCCCCAATAATTTTTGATGGCATGTTCATATCTTGGTATTTTGATAATTTTTCAATAGAGAATCCATTTGGGCATAGCGGCGAAGATATTAATTCGATGTATCGTGGTGCAGTTAGGAATAATAATGCCAGCATAAAAGACTTAGGATTAAGATCAGATAAAGAACTATCACATAATGCATTGGAAGATGCAATCCAGCAGTCTATAGAGTTTGAAAAGGTATTGGAAATAATGAATCAAAGATAGTTTTATAAGTAATAATCTTTTAATAATTGAAGTGTCAAAAAAAGTAGAGTGGTATACTGAATTTGTAAACGAGAGTTACAAGCCTAGCAAGACAGATGTTGTTGTATTATTCTATTTCGAGCCTGCCAAAGGGATAAGCAGGGATGAAGCTATTGGAAGAATTGCATCTGAAAGCTCTACAGGGACATGGACCACCTTGTTCAGGATGCCGCCACGAATGAAGAAGTTGATGGCAACCGCTTTTGAGGTTGACGGAAATTTTGTGAAGGTTGCATATCCACTAGATTTATGGGAGCCTGGAAATGCACCACAACTGCTTAGCGGAATTGCAGGGAATATCTTCGGCATGAAGGCCTTGGAGAATTTAAGATTAATAGATGTAACATTGCCAAAAGAATATATCAAGCATTTCAAGGGGCCATGCCAAGGAATCCAAGGGATAAGGAAAATGATGAAAGTAAAAAAGCGGCCATTGACCGGGGCTGTTCCAAAACCAAAAATTGGATTCAGCGCAAAAGAGCATGCCGAGATTGCTTTCGAAACATGGATGGGAGGATTTGACCTGACCAAAGATGACGAGAACCTATCTTCAACTTCATTTAATAATTTTTATGAGCGTGTCAAGTTTATGACAAAGATGAGGGACAAGGCAGAGAAAGAGACTGGAGAGCAGAAAGATGCCTTGATAAATATTACTGCTGAGACAAAAGAGATGATGAAAAGAGCAAAGGTTTTGCATGATAATGGATGGAGATATGCGATGATTGATGTTGTTGTTGCTGGCACAGCTTCAGTGCAGACATTGAGAGATACTTTAGGAGATTATAAGATGGCGATACATGCTCATAGGGCGATGCATGCTACTTTTGACAGGAACGAGAAGCATGGGCTTTCAATGCAGTTCTTAGCGAAGATAATGAGATTAATTGGCGTTGACCAGATACATTCTGGGACTGCTGTAGGTAAATTAGTAAGTCCTAGAAAGGAAGTTGAAACTATAGCAGAGACTATGAGAGAGATGAAGGTAAAAGAAGAAAAAAATAATTTGCTTAACCAAGATTGGGGAAATATAAAACCAGGGTTCCCTGTTGCTTCTGGTGGTATGCATCCGGGATTGATTCCTGACGTTATGGAGATTTTAGGCAATGAATGTACTATACTTGTAAGTGGCGGAATACATGGGCATCCTAAAGGGACAAGGGCAGGCGCGAAAGCTTCTATGCAGGCGATAGAAGCTACGATGAATGGAGTTTCTCTGGAAGAGTACGCTAAAAATCATTTAGAATTAAAAGAAGCACTGGACAAATGGGGACATATGAGACCTGTTTAATTCTAGAAATACGCAACAAATAAAAACTAGTAATACAAAGCAATTCTAATGGAATCTTACAACTGCAAATATGAATCAAATTCAGGCTGCCCTTATGAAAAACCAGTTAGGAAACAGATACCTGAATGCACTTGTTTTAAAATAACAGCATGCAAAGGGACGTGCTTAGGATGGGCATAAAATGAAATACAGCAAGATTATCTTGTTAGGCCCGCCTGGAACAGGGAAAGGGACACAGGCGGAA
>JAHFJF010000040.1 GCA_023245975.1 archaeon | reverse complement strand
AAGAGGTTAAGTAAGAAAAGCAGGCTAAAACCAATAACTGCATACTCATTCCATGAAGACGATAGGGAATTCTTTGCTGAAATGTTCATGCTGTATTTTTGTGGCAGGAAAAAATTAAAAAAAGCAGGGATTCTTAATTTTGCAGAAGACATACTAACAAAGCATGCAAGGTTCCCATGCACATGAGGAAAGTTTTAATAATCATCGATAATTCCCTGCAATTATGAAGGTAAATGGTATAGATGTAGACTACTCTAAAAGCAATTTGCCGGAAGAGAAAATAGAGGAATTCTGTAACAAGGCCACCGCAGATATTCTATATATAGAAGATATACTATCAACAAAGATTTCTAGGAAACTAAAACGTATCTTAATACTCCCATCTTTAGTTGAAGACCGTGAAAGGCTGGTAAGAATAGCATTCGACTCTAGGCCTGGGTATATAGATGCCAAAACAATAGAAGGTGAAGCTGCAGCCTATCATGAATATATTCCTATGATTGGAGGGTCAGTAATCAAATTGTATGATAATATGATGGATCCATTCCGAGAAAGAAATTTAGTTCATGAATTAGGCCATCTCTTCTATGAAACTATTCTAAAAGATTACGAAATTGAAATGGTAAGGAGGGTATTCGAAGACAAGCACGATAATCTTGTGGAGAGGATTGTTTCAGGAGAGGACCCAGAATACGCAAGCAAAAGCATACTAACTAGATATGCATTCTTCCCAAATAAGGTTTTGCCAAAGACTGGGAAAAAATCATGCCTCAAAGGTTTTGTTGGAAAAGTCAGTGAAGTTTACATTTATAATAATAAGGAAATCTTTAAAAGAATGGCATATGAAGCGACAATTCTGCCATTATTGAAGTTGATGGGGAAAAATCCAAGACACAAGAAGCCGATAATAATCTATCAATTCCATTCTCAAGAAAATGCTGAACATGAATTCTTTGCAGAAATGTTTGCCGAATATTTCTTTAGAAAAAGTGAATTAGAATCTAATGGCATGCTGGATTTCACTGAAGACATAATCAAAAGAAGAAAACAAGCAGCCTATTTTCCCCACAGAAAACTTTAATAACCAATTAAGTACGGCAATAACCATGGAATATGATTTAGAGATGGAAAGGGCAATAGAAGAGATTAAGAAAACCAATGCAAAGACAGTCTGCATACAACTGCCTGATGGCATGAAGCCTTTAGCTACGAGCATAGCAGAGAATTTGGAAAAGTCAACCAATGCAAATATCCTGATATGGGCAGATACCTGCTTTGGAGCCTGCGACATCCCTGACATCAGGGGCGTAGACCTACTAATCCAGTGGGGCCATGCCAAGTGGAAAGAGCTGTATTGAAAGCAAATTTTTATAAAGTATAGTTAATCCTTATCAAAAATGGCAGAAAAAAATAATCTTGAAGATATGATTACTGCATCGAGAATAAAGGATATTGTCTTAGTAGAAAAAAGATGGTTTTACAAATACCTCAGATATACAAATATTATGTTTGGCATTATGACACCATTCTTAATTTACAAGGGTGCTGAACATTTTTATGAAGGGGATTATAAGAAAGGGTCTGTCAGTTTACTATCAAGTGGGATTATAGGATTTTGTAGTTATTACGGCATAAAATCAAGAAGAAAAATAAAGGAGCAAATAATACAGCTGGAAAAAGGATTGTCGGAGGAATAAAAATGGCAGAGCAAATGGGCAAGGACGAACAGGTAGGCGTGCACAAAGGTTCATTGTCAGTATTGGCAGCTGAAAGAAATGAATTAGTAAGAATGGTGACAGTTGTTGAGCAGTTGATGCAGGCCCATATCAAGGCACTAAAAGATTTAGGTGTAGACCTAGAAGCTGAAGCAAAGAAAGCACAGCAGGAAATGGCAAAGCATCCTCAAGCACAAAATAAACCGCAAGGCAAGCCTAAGGGATTGGCAGACAGATTCTGACAACAGTTTATATACTTGATTTAATTTTCTTTATTTTCAATGTCACTAGCATCTAAATTAATAGACCAGGGAATAGATAAGATAGATGTTTCGATGCTTCCTGAAGACTATAAAAAACAGATTCTAACAGAAGTAGCCGAGCTGCTTTTCAATCAAGGAAGATTGGATGATTCGGCTAAGATAATTTCAAAATCAGGCAATAAAGAAAAGCAAGCTGAATTCGGCTTAAAGTTCGTTAGGGAAGGCAGGCCTGCACTGGCAGTTGATGCACTGATGGGTTCTGGTAATTTAGATTTAATCAAAAAGGCAGGCGTTGCATGCATGAATAATGGCAACAAGGAAGCTGCATTAAAAGCTTTTGTCTCTATTGGCGATAAAGAAATGGAAGAATTCATAAAAGAAAATCTTTAAAGTTCTCGCATCAAATTATCAGATACGCTAGATCTTGCATACATTCCTACTTTGCTACAATATGGGCACCTATAATCACTTGAATATGGATCCCTGTTAAAAGCAAAATTGCAGTTCTTGCATTTGTATCTCACGCCTTCAGCCATAGTTGTCACCTCATTTTTATTAATCAATAATCATCCAATAATTCAGCAGCCGTTACATCTCTCCTGAAAGAGTTTTTCTTGCCACAGTAAGGGCAGTGATTTTGCACACTGCCTGGTTTAAGCTTAAATTTATACTTGCACGACTCACATGTATAATCTTCGTAAACCACCATGGAAATCACGATAATATCCTTATTTATTAACTTTTCTGGAAAAAATAAAAGGCGCCACGGCCCCGATTTGAACGGGGAAACCCTTTCGGGAACCAGCTCTCAAGGCTAGCGCGGTACCAGGTTGCGCCACCGTGGCAAACTAGCGAAGTAAAACCATAGAGAATATATAAGCCTTTTCAGTTTAGGTTTGAATCGTTTTCAAGCAAGAAGTATTTCCCTTTCATTTCAAATAGAATCTTATCTCTCCCGTCATGGTAAACAAGGCTCAGCTTATTATTCTCTTGGACCAATGCAACCATGCGCCCTTTTTCCCTTAACAATTTCTTGGTATCATAATACTGGGATTTGCTTATGGCAGCATTGGTGTAGATTTTGCTAAAAGAATTATCGAGATTTTTAATTGTCTTCCTGTAAGGCGGCACATCTTCAACAAAATTGATATTTCCTTTGGAATAGCCAGCAGAACTGATATTTCTTGAAGCTAATCCATTAAGGTCTTTAACCAAATCAAAAGAAGTCACGCTTCTGCAGTTCATGCCTATTATTGCAGCCATATATCCATTGGAAGAAGGAATCTCGCAAACATCATCATCTTTTGATATCTCAAGAAGCATATATGTCATCAAATCTGTTGTAATATCATTCGTAAAATGTTTTCTTGATTTCTCAATAGCTAATTTATCAGAGATATTATAAGGCAGAGAATCCGCGGCATCCATTATTATGTTGTCACTGCGTATTTTTTCTTCTGTAAGGTTAAGCTTTTCTCCGGCATACCTGACAAGCTCATCCTGGCTCACAACGAAATGCTTCCGGTCTAAGATTCTCATTCCATCAAAGAATTCTTTAGGAAAAGAAGTAAAGGAAGATTGAGCAAATGTTTCCAGGATTTCAACCATCTTTTGATTTGAGCCTATTTTATAATCATATGCAGAACAGAGCTCATCAAAAATTATTAAAGATTTTAGGTCAAGCTTCATGCATGGCTGTTAATAGCCCCAAGCATAAATAATTTGCGCCAACCCAAACTTATTTAAATTCTCGGCTTTACCACTTTACTTGCCTGCCCCGGTGGTGTAGTCCGGTCAATCATCCGGGCCTTTCGAGCCTGGGACCCGAGTTCGAATCTCGGCCGGGGCATTCATTACATAAAGCTTAAATTATAACAACAATTAAGAATTTTGAATGGTATCTAAATATTATAAATTAGATGAAATTATAGGATTAATTGAGCCCTCAAATGGGGATTCTTGCAGGAGAATATTAGAAGAAAATTATAAATTATTCTCAAAAGCTCCAGGCTCAAGCCATAACCATCAGGCATGGGAAGGGGGATATTTGGATCATGTCACAGAAGTTTGCAATATAGCAATTGCATTATACGAGCCGCTAGATAGCAGAAGGAAATTGCCATTTTCCTTGTCGGATTCATTATTGGTCCTATTTCTGCATGATTTGGAGAAGCCATGGAAGCATTCAGCAAAAGATTTCGGCTTGATTAATCCGATAACGGGATTGAAAGACAAGAATAAAATAAAAGATTTTGTCGATGCTAAAATAAAAGAATATTCTTTCCAGTTGACTGAAGAGCATAGAAATGCAATAAAATACGCGGAAGGTGAAGGTGATGATTACAGCCCAAAGAAAAGGATTCAATCACCACTTGCCGCTTTCGCTCATGTCTGCGACAATATTAGTGCGAGAATCTGGTTCGATCAACCCGTCTATAAAAATGATCCCTGGAAATAGAATAAGAATAATTTCTAAAAAGAAAAAATTGATAAAATCCATCAGCCCCACATAATTTAAAAAAACAATTTCTCGCCGATAGTTTTATATAGAAATTCAAAACAATTAGAATATTTACTAAAATCTATGGAGGTAGAAAATTGAAACGCAGTTCAAGGCGCTGGAAAAAGAAGCGCCAGATGAGATGGAAGTGGCAGAGAAAAAGGATGAAGAGAGAAAAGAAGAAGAGACAAATCCGAGGATAAAAGTAACAGCAACCTTTAAATACAACTTCGATTCACCAATATACCTTATGAATGATGGTCGATTCATGAAACCATCTTTCAATATCAACCCCATTCTTTATATTCCTTAATTCAATAAGGAAATTCAGCATATCGGCGAGAGCTGACATGCAATACTGATTACTTAATTGAATGATTAAGTATGATGCACGAATATATTTGTAACAATGCGGAATGCAAAAAGAATTACAAATTACCCTTATTTTAAGTTTTGCGACAAGTTTTATTACCCATTGATCCTGTGGGAGATCGCTGCTATTTGGGTTCCATTTAGCCATGCAAGTCCTGGCGTGCAGCAATGCACACCGGCGGAATGCTCAGTAACACGTCGACAACTTAACCTATGATTCGGGATAACCTTGGGAAACTGAGGATAATACCGAATAGGGGATTGGTGCTGGAATGCTCTTTCCTTTAAAGGCAACGTCATAGGATAGGTCGGCGGCTGATTAGGCTGTTGGTGAGGTAATGGCTCACCAAACCTTAGATCAGTAGGGGGGATGAGAGTCCTAGCCCCGAGAAGGACACTGAGAAAAGGGTCCTAGCCCTAAGGGGTGCAGCAGGCGGGAAACCTATACAATGCGCGAAAGCGTGATATGGGGACCCAAAGTGCTCGTCACACGATGAGCTTTTGCCAAGTGTAAATAGCTTGGCGAATAAGTGGTGGGCAAGACCGGTGCCAGCCGCCGCGGTAACACCGGCGCCACAAGTGGGGATCGCAATTATTGGGCCTAAAGCGTCCGTAGCCGACTTGATAAGTTCCTTGTGAAATTGTTGCGCTCAACGTAACGAATGGCAAGGAAAACTGTCTTGTTAGGGATCGGGAGGGGACTGAGGTATTCCTTGGGAAGCGGTAAAATGTTTTAATCCTTGGAAGACCACCTGTGGTGAAGACGTCAGTCTAGAACGAATCCGACGGTGATGGACGAAAGCTGGGGGAGCGAACCGGATTAGATACCCGAGTAGTCCCAGCTGTAAACTCTGCGAACTATGTGTCGCGTTTCCTCAGAGGACACGCGGTGCCGTAGCGAAGGTGTTAAGTTCGCCGCCTGGGAAGTATAGTCGCAAGACCGAAACTTAAAGGAATTGGCGGGGGCGCACTACAACGGGTGCGGCGTGCGGTTTAATCAGATTCTACACCGTGAACCTTACCAGAACCGACGGCAGGATGAAGGTCAGATTGAAGGTCTTACCTAACGAGCCGAGAGGGGGTGCATGGCCGCCGTCAGCTCGTGCCGTAAGGTGTCCAGTTAAGTCTGGCAACGAGCAAGACCTACATTCATAGTTGCAACCGGGCCATCCGTGGTGACCGAGCACACAATGAAGACTGCCTAGGAAACTAGGAGGAAGGCGTAGGCAACGGTAGGTGGTATGCCCTGAATGCTCTGGGCTACACGCGCGCAACAATGATAGGGACAATGGGACACAACTCCGAAAGGAGAAGTTAATCCTCTAACCCCTATCCAAGTTCAGATTGAGGGCTGCAATTCGCCCTCATGACGTCGGAATCCGTAGTAATCGCTTGTCAACAGCAAGCGGTGAATATGTCCCGGTGCCTTGCACACACCGATGAAAAATAAAGTGCTCTGCAGCTTACTTAGCTAGTTGGTGCAAATCCAACCCTTGAAAAACAAGGTAGCCAAAAAGGCAGGACATCTCTGGCAACAGGGAGTCTGAAGGGCTTGAGGCAAAATCCAGCCAGCTTTCTCGTAAGAGAAAAAAGGAGTCCAATGACATCTATCAGCGGTGGTAGGTTGGAAATTGGAAATAAATAACTCTAGTATGGATGGAAGAAAAAGTTGAGTAAGTGACCAGAGGAGATCCTATAGAAAAGTTTTATAGGAAGTCAGCTATCTCCATAGTACCGTAAAAGGGAAGGGGGATAACCTTAATGCTAAGCGCAGAATATATTGTTGGTCTAGTCGATGGTGAAGGAAGCTTCAACTTGAGATTAAACACTTTGAAACGCAGGCGTGCAAAGGTCGAATTGAGATTTAGCCTTAAGCTTCGCGCAGAAGACAAGGATATTCTTGATGAACTAAAGAGATACTTTAGATGCGGGAATGTCTACAGGCAAATCGATAAAAGACCAAATCATGGTTTGTGTTTTAGATATGAAGTGCAAAATCGAAAGGAGATAATGGAAAAAATAATTCCATTCTTTGAAGAAAACAAACCAATGATAGCCAGCAAAAAAAGAGATTTCGACCTCTTCAGAAAAATTGCATATCTTGTAAAAGAAAATGCGGATAAAACTGAAGAAGGATTGAAAGAAATCGCTGCACTTAAAGAGAAGATGCATTAGGGGCTCGCCGTATACGAGAAATTCGTACGTACGGTGGGAACGAGCTTCGAGCTCAATGCCCGTCAAGCCATTCGAGCAGGGTTTAGGTGAGGTTTTGGTTTGTGCCAAATTCGAATCTAGATTCAGTAAGAAGGGCTAAGTCGTCACAAGGTAGCCGTAGGGGAACCTGCGGCTGGATCACCTCCTATTTTTTTTATTCCAATTAAAAGCAAATATGTTCGTGCATTATCCTTACTTTATGGGCCCGTAGCTCAGCCTGGAAACAAAAAGTTGGGCAATAGAGCACTGCCCTTGCATTTAGGGCTTAGGTCCATACAAGAGAGGCAGGGGCCTCGGGTTCGAATCCCGACGGGTCCATTCATAATCATCAATCAAATGAAAAATGCGCATCGCTCCGCAAGGTGCGGTGTAAGGGCATGATGTCCACGAAGCAATAGCTTCTTGGTTAAGTATCATGAATGACATGTTCATTATGCCGTGCAAAGGACGGATTAGTTTTCGCTTAATATAGATCCACTTGAGCCGTTAGGTGGAAGACTTGGCTCTGAACGCTGACGAAGGGCGTGGCAAGCCACGAAATGCTTCGGCGAGGCGCATGCAGCCTTTGAACCAGAGATTCCCGAATGAGACTTCTCATCTTCGGATATTCCGAGAGGAAAGGTAACCTGGGGAACTGAAGCGTCTCAGTACCCAGAGGAAAAGAAATCAATCGAGATGCTGTTAGTATCAGC
>JAHFJF010000039.1 GCA_023245975.1 archaeon | reverse complement strand
CATATTCTGCCATTTCCTCAACCAACTTTCTAGGGTTTATGTCATAATAGTATTCTGCAGAGAAATACCAAACTGATAGACCTGCACCCAAACAGGCTAATGAATATTTTAATACTGCCTTATTCATGATTTATTGCTATTAACATGTAAGTTATAAGCTTTTCTCGTAAAAACCTTTAAATAGTTTCTATATTGATTTAATCATATGTTTAGCAATGATTTAGCTAAGTTTTTCTTTGTTGCATCACTTTCTGGATGTGCCCCTGTTTTACATGTTGTTGATGAAGAGCCGATTATTTTCCATGTAGAGCCGAAGGCTGAAGTGCAGGAAAATTCCAGGATGGAAGAGCTGCATTGGTGGGGCTATAAAATAACAATGGGCAACATTAATTACACCTATGACACGAGAGATCATTTTTGCACGCTTTCTCTAGGAGAAGATGCTAAAATTAGGGATTATAATTGTAATGGGACCGTAGAAACAATAATTGATGACCAGGGATATTATGATTGTTTTCATAATGACAATGACAGATGCAGACTGGCAACAAGAATTTTCGAGAAGAAAAAAGAATCCCTTCACGTGTTAGATACTCATCAAAGATGGCTATCACATGAATGGCAGGATATTTTAGAAGATTATAGTGATTAACTATTTTTTGGTTTCAAGATTATAATATTTTTGATATATATTTTCAAGACTCATTTTTATATCTTCATGGCTCTTATTAATGATTCTTTTTTTTCTCCAATCTGAAAGGCTTCCAAGCAGATATGCATGTGTCTCGTCATATAGAACTTCTTTGCAATAACCACAATCCTTCATTAATTCTCTTCTTATCTTCCTTGTATCCACCGTTGACAATAGAGCCAATACATCTTTCTTATAATCTGGCACTGTATAAAATAATCCATGCGCAATCTCGTGTTTCAGTGTACTTTGATTTTTATCGCCAAATGTGCCAATTATATAAAATATGCCTTCCTTTTTTTTGAAAAGACTAAGCAACTTCTTCTCTTTTTCTAATAAAGGATCAAATTTTCCTTCATAAAATGGCTGTAAGACATAAGACGGGATATTAAATCCTGCCCAATCTTCGAAATAGGTAAAATTTCCTTTTTCAGAGGCATACCAATCCATATATTCTTCCAATGAAAATATCTTGCCCCTGAATTCTGGTGATTCGTAATGTTCCTGAAACCTATTAAAAGTAGATGCCAAAAGATATTGATTTGGGAAATTTAAGTGTAATATCTTGTCGGTAATCTTTTCAAGGTTCATATTCGAGAGTATATTATTCTATCTTTATAAGATTTATTAAATAAAATTCAGTCAAGCCCAGAAATAGTTACTATGACCATTCCTGAATTATCGCCAAAATCAGGCTGAATCTTGTTATCATCATAGCTATGCTTTGTTGCACTACTGGTGACCTGGTTATCTCCATCTTCATTAAAGCCATAGGCAACAAAGAAAACAGCCATTATTACTATCAAAACAGCCAGAACATACAAGGTTTTCATTGGCTAAAGAGTGTTACAATACATTTTAAAGCTTTGCCAAGCCAAACCATCACCTTTATATACCACTGCCTATTGCTTTATTTTAGAGATAAATATAAGAAAAACTGTTCTTTTATTTATTCAAGGAGATAAGAAACAAATGAAGTTTTCAGAGTTAGGCCTTGTCCAGAACCTGGTAAGGGCTGTGGAAGAGATGGGCTACACTGAGCCAACAGAGATACAAAGGGAATCAATCCCAAGCTTGGTAAAAGGCAAGGATGTAATTGCACATTCAGCAACCGGCTCAGGCAAAACAGCAGCATTTGGGCTGCCAATATTACAGCTGCTTAACCATAACGGAAGCATTGAGGCTTTGATTTTAGTACCTACAAGGGAATTATGCGTGCAAGTGGCAACTGAATTGAAGAAGTTTTCAAGATACCAAAAGGCATTCATAGCCATGGTTTATGGCGGAGTTTCAATGAGCAACCAAGTCCATGAGCTGAGAAAGGCAGAGATAGTTGTAAGCACTCCAGGAAGGATGCTTGACCATATAAGACATAATTCTGTTAACTTAAGCAAAGTAAGATTTGTAGTCTTGGACGAAGCTGACAAGATGTTCGAGATGGGATTCATAGATGATGTCAGGGATATCTTAAAGCATACCCCTAAACAAAGGCAGACTATGCTATTTAGCGCAACAATGAGCCCGCAAGTAAGGGATTTGTCAAGGAATTACATGAACAATCCTGTTAATGCAAAAGCAGAAGTATATCTTGCCTATGACCAGATAAAGCAGGTTTATTATAATGTAAATTCAAATGAAAAGTTCTCGCTATTAGCACACCTGCTGAAACAACATCCACACAAAGCAATAGTCTTTTGCGGAACAAGGCATGCAGTTGACTTTGTTGCAAGGGCATTGGGGCAGGCTGGAGTAAGGGCATTGGCAATACATGGCGGATTAAGCCAGAACAAAAGAAATAGTGTTATTGTTGATTTCCATGCAGGCAGGATTAATGTATTAGTCGCTACAGATGTTGCAGCAAGGGGGCTTGACATAAAGGATGTGGAGCATATTTATAATTTTGACATTCCAAAGACTTCTTTTGATTACCTGCACAGGATAGGAAGGACGGCAAGGGCGGGAAAGCATGGCTCAGCCACTTCTTTCTTATGTGACAGGGATCATGATAATTTCAGGCGTGTATTAGAAGACAGGTCATTAAAGATTGAAAGGGTAGTTCTTCCTGAGTTTGAGCGCATAATGGTCAGAAGAGAGGAAAGGAGTCATGATTCCGGGAATAGGTTTGGTGGCCAAAGGCAAGGAAGGTTTGGACAAAGAAGGCAAGAAGGCAAGAGCAGATTTGGTGGAGAAAGCCAAGGCAGAAGCAGATTTGGTGGCCAAAGGCAAGAGCAAAGAGGCGGCCGGAAATCTTTTGGAGTCAGCAGGTTTAGGCATTAAAATTTCTAACGCAATACTTATAAATAAAAACCTGTTTTGATGTGAATACATATGGATGGAAAACAAAATGTACGGGTTGAAACTGAAACATTAGTAGAAGAAGCAGTAAGCCCTTATAGGACATCTACACTTGATGCTTATGTCACTGAAATAATCAAGGAAGGCTCTATAAAAGAGACTTTAAAATTATTGAATTTGAGATTACAGATTAATAATGGATATGGCTCTCTCGATGAAGAATTAAGGGAGGCTGGATTAAATCCGAATAATAAGGATGATTTGCAGAGCTTAATAGAAAAACTTCAAGAAAGAATTCCTAAAAGGCATAAAATTCCTAAAAGGCATAAGCCAATTAGTATGAAAAGAAAAGTACAATTGGGATTGGCAGGATTGGTGTTTACTGCAACTACTTATCTTGGTGTCATAAGTTATAATAAATCAGATGAGATTCAGCAGCAGATAGAAGAGAATCAAGCGAGTGTTGAGCGTGATAAACTATATGAAATTAATGGGATTATAGATTTCGCAGTTAATGGCTTAGAAGTTCCACAGGCTTTAAATCTTGAGAGGGGGATTGGAGTAAAAAGGGATATAGAATCTGCATTTCAAAAAATTAGCACTGACTATCTTGGAGAATTCGACAGATTTACATTGCATAGATATCGAGAAGCAGAAGACCATCTGCGTGATTTCGAGCCGTCTAATGATCTTCCATTACGCAATTATGAAACAGCAAGTAAACTTCTTTGCCTCAGGGTAGATTTGAAAATAGTAAATTCTTATTTTAGTTCTGAGAAATTAAAATTTGATAGAGAAGTGGAAAATTTAATGTACGATGGTGAGGAAACATTTATTGAAATGGTTTTTTCTAGTTTAGGTTCTATTTTCTCTTTAGCCTTGGGATTTTATTTCTTTAAAAACAGAAAAAATTAGTTTCCTGGAGATTGGTCAATGAGTAGGACTCTTGCCGGAACTCCATCAATGCCATTAACCTTCAATGGTGCACAGATTAGGAAATAGGATCTTTCAACAGCTTCAGCCAAATTCAGGCCCTCAATTACGTATGCTGAATCTAAAAGGTTTTTATGGGTATTTTGGTTGCCCTGCCTGAATTTCTGTACTGAAAGATAATCAAATCCAATAACTTTCACACCATTGCCCACCAAATATCGCGCAGCATCCTCTCTTAAGTAGACAAAGTTTTCGTTGAATTTTTCGTAGCCATTCAATGAATTTGCAGTTTTAAGCAATACAATGCTGTTCTTGAATTTCTTTTTTATCAAATCTTCTTCTTTTATACACTCTTTGCATTCTGTCAAGTCTAGAACTCGGCATTCTCCACAAATCGGTCTTGCAATTATTTCTTCTAAAGGATTTTGTTCGATATGCAGCTTAGTATCAATATGCGTTCCAGTATGGCTGCCCAATATTATTTCTGAGATTGATGTTGAAGACTCAGGGACCCTTCTAACAGGATTGATTTTAGGTTCCGAATTTCCTGGATAAACAATCATCCCAGGCTTTATTTCCAAAGAAACATCTATTATTCTCATTTTTTCTTCACTTCATGGCCGCCGAATTCATGCCTCAATGCAGAAACTATCTTTGGCGCGAGACTCTCTTTTTTTGAGGTCATTCTTGATTTCAAGGCTTCCATCGTCATTCCGAAATTGACTTTTCTTTTCATAGCCTCTTTTACTGCCCACATTCCTGTTTCACCGCCACCTACATTAGACTCTAGAGAATCAAGAACACCCCTATCAGAAACAACATTTGAAACAAGCTCCAGTAAATAGGATCTTATTATGCTGCCATGCATCCAGGCATCTACAGAATCTTTCAAGTCTATTCCTCTTGCATCCAATAGTTCCAGCCCTTCTGCATAAGCCTGCATTATTGAATATTCTATTGCATTATGGACCATCTTAGTATAATGCCCGTTGCCGGATTTTCCCATGTACCTTAATCCGTTTTCACAAGCCAATGCTTCAAATACTGGTTTTACAATATCAAAGCATGACTTATCTCCGCCGACAGTTATAGAAGCTCCATTCAATGCCCCTTCCAATCCGCCGCTGACACCGGCATCTAGATAGCTTACACCATCCTTTTGAAGGGAGATTGACCTTCTCATTGAATCCTCATAATATGAATTTCCGCAATCAACGATAATGTCGCCCCCGCTGATGGCAACTTTTGCACTATAAATTGCATCATCAACTGCCTTGCCAGCTGGAACCATCAACAATGTTATTCTTGGCTTTGGAAGTTTATTAATTGCCATATAGGGCGTACCAAATGTGTTTATCCCGCAAAATGCTGATCCATCCATAACTCCCTGGCTAACATCATATGCATTAACTTCAAAACCCTTAAGGCACAGCCTTGTTGCCATGCGGCTGCCCATTTTTCCCAATCCTATAAGAGCGATTTTCATTTTTTAGCAAGTTCCTCCCTCAATACATCAGAAGTATGTAGCATTCCATAATAATATGCACCGATTAGTCCGATGTCATCACCAAGAGATGTCGGAATAATATCTGGTATTTTATTTACAGTGTATCTACTGATTTCTTCCTTGCTTGGGATTATCTTATCAAACTGTTTCAAGCCAATAGAACCCATCACTGCTATTTTGTCAACTTCAAAAGCATTTACCATCATGCCTATACCTTGTGCATTATAATCTCTTACTTTGCTAATTAAGTCTTTAGCATCTCTATTCCCAATTTCGCCTAGCCCGAAAACTTCTTTTGGAGAGAATCTTTTATGAAGATATTTTCTAGCCAACATTTCGATGCCTTTTCCAGAGCACATTGCACCCCAGCAGCCTGAATTTCCGCAACCACATTCAATGTGAAGACCCCAATATCGTTCAATAACATTATGCCCGAATTCTCCGGAAGTTCCTGATACCGGGATTCCATTCAATACTATTCCAGCACCTATGCCAGTGCTAATTGTCAATAAATAGAAATTTTCAACATATTTCCCAATTCCCTCTGACAATTCAGCCTGGACTGCAGCATTAAGGTCGTTACCGACATATACTTTCTTATCAAAGGAACTCAACTCATAATTAATATTGATAGGACTAGTTATTCCTAATGGTGGAGCCTTAAGCAAGACTCCTTCCTTTACCGGGCCTGGTACTATTATAGATACAAGGTCTGGTTTGTGTGCCTTTCTTAGATTTGGAGATAACCTTCTAATCTGTGCACAAAAATCCTTTTCAGTAGGCTCTTGTACCTTTTCAAGAAAAGTTACTTTCTCTCTTAGGTATCCTACGGCTCCCCTAATCAAAGTTCCGCCAACATCGTATACTTCTATAAGCATGAGGCTCAGATATAGAGGTTATTTTTAAGCGTTATGGCTCTATTTTGAGATATTTCAAAAAGATTTTTATACTTAAGTGGATAATTGTTATTCTATGATTTGGCTAGGGGGAAAGGATATTAGCGACCTTGTTAAAATTCCAATCACACTTGGTTCTGAAAGATTAAACTTAAAGCCAAATGCGGATAATGAACTTTATAAACTTAGCAGGAATTTAGTGCATTACCAATTGGTTCCTGAACATCAATCCCTTTCTAAGTATGGACTTAATATAGCTGATAGTTATGCCAGGGTTGGTTTAAATCATCATTTTTATATTGATTCTAAACATAAAAAAAGGAAATTAGCTTTTTGGTCTCTAGAAGTTTGGGACAAAATAGAAGATGAATTTAAGGATGTCTTTGTCTATCATGAGTTGGTTGAAATGAAATACCTATCTCTATACCATAATCGGAAATTTGCGCATAAAACGGCTGTGAAATCAACAAGAGATTATATTCAAAATCATCTAAGCAAGGCGGAGCAAGAAACATTTAAGAAATATCTTGAGCGATAGGCTTATCTTTTTTATCTACTAGACCATGTTCCTTGCTTCCTTACAGTAAATAAGGCAATGGGGTGTATTACCCATAGAATTGTTTCATTAAGAAAAGTATAGCCTATTCTATTAAGAATATAGTTCTTCTTGAAGAATAATATATAACTATTATTTACAACAGCAACAAATAATATGGATAATAGGAATGATAAAATTGACATCCTGCCTGTTATCATCAGCCAAAAGAAGTAAACCCTTATGAAAACACCAAGAGTTGTCATAACTATTTCAAACCAGCTATCCATAAATAGTAAAATCGCTTTGGGAAACTCAAGAATTAAGTAAAGTGATTCGAATATTGTAGACCTTCTCCATCTAAGTAGTTGTATAAAATATTTCTTAAAACTAGATGGGGAATCTGTCCATGCAATAGCCTCTTTTGCAAATGCTATGTTATATCTTAATTTTGTTTGAAATCTCTGTGTTAGGTATCTGTCATCACCGATTTTTACTGGCTTGCCATAAAAGCTTTGAGTTACATATTTAGGCAATAATTTAAGCAATCCATCTTTCCTATAAGCACCCAAGGCACCAGAACATACCTGCATGAAATTCAAAGAGCCATGAATCTTACGGCCCATATTAAATGCCCCCCAATACATAGAAGAAGTAAACTTTGTGAGCCAATTCTCATTCTTGTTTAATATTAATATATTTCCGCATACCGCGCCAATTTTTGGATCTGAAAATGGCTTTACGATTTCTATCAGGGCATTATTATGCAGGATAGTATCGCTATCAACAGTTATTATTATTTCGCCTTTTGATTCTAATACCCCCCTAGCTTGTGCTTTTCTTTTCCCAAGGTTTTTAGGCAGCTTGAATGCCCTGACTAAGCCAGGATATTTCTTCTGATATGATTGAGCGATATCAAAT
>JAHFJF010000038.1 GCA_023245975.1 archaeon | reverse complement strand
AATTGGAGAGTTCGCATGGCTTGTCCCAGAGAATGAGAATGTTGCGCGTATAGGGGTATGCGCAACCTCGGATGCCGATAAGCAATTCAAGAGATTGATCAGTATGCGCTGCCCCGATGCCAAAAAAATCGAGTATCAAGGAGGAATCATACCGATTTATGACAAAAATGCTAAGATCCAAAATGGCAATGCGATGATAATTGGGGATGCAGCAGGCCAGGTTAAGGCGACAACTTATGGCGGGATAATCTTTGGCGTAATGGCTGCAGATATATTGGCAAATGATATTTTGAATTATAGCCGGAATTTCAAGAAAGAAGTAAGCAGGGATTTATGGCTTTCTCTTAAGATGCGCCAGGCTTTGAATAAATTTAGGGAGAATGATTATAATGAGCTAATCGGGATGTTCGGTGAAGCTAAGTTAAAGAAGATTCTTGAGGAGACAGACAGGGATTTCCCAACTACTTTTGTTATGAAGATGTTATTGGCAAAGCCAAGCCTTTTAAAATTTGGATTAAAGGCAATTTGAGATCTCTTTGTGTGATATTAGGCTTTTTAGAATAAGCCCGGAATCTCTTGCAACCACTTCATTTTTTGTTGCTTTGCTTTCTATATCTCTGCTGCTGAAGTTTTTGTTCATGAGCCTCCAAAACTGTGCACGTTTTTCCATCTCGTGCAATCTTTTCTTGAAAAGCCAGCTTGCATTGTTTCTCTTTCCGTCATTTGAACTCTTGAATATTTCTTCAACAGTTTTGGTCTCTTCTGGGTTAGGGCCAGAGCAATCCTGATAAAAAACAGGCTGGTATAGCAAGCTTAGTGGGATTATTATTTTAATTTCACTGGAAGGATTTTGATAGTATGCCGATGCAAGGCTTTTGAATGTATTCAATGCGCAATCATTGAAATATCCTCCGGCAGTGACTATTGTATTGTATTTAGAGATTAATTTCAATGCTTGTTCAGAAGGTATTATCCCTGTTTCAGAATGTATAACATATCCATTAGATATATAGTCATCTGTTAAGGGATGCCTTATTCTGATTATATCATAATCTTGATTATTGCCTATAAAATCTTCAATGTTCCTCTTGGCAGCCCTGCTAGAATCCCACATCTCTCCAGCATGTGTTATTACTAAAGCCTTCTTTTTTTGGGCGTTTTTCATGCTATTTTAATGGCATCCCAAGCCTTATAAGTGTTTTGCTACCCAATAGTAGCAAAAGTTATTTAAAGGCTTTATGCCTAGGAATAAGCATGAAAACAGCTTTTCATCTGGTCAAAAGGGCATCTAGTATGCTGGAGCTGGGGCCTAATGAAGAACGTAGCCTAGATGAGATTATAAGGCTTAAAGAGGGCTCTATGTATGTTCTAGGTAGAACCCCTGGATATGCAATGGAGAAGATACTGGGAGATAATGAATTAAGGGATAAATTAGTTCAAATGGTTCCATCAGTTCAGAATCACTTGGAATTTAGGGGCATAGATATTTTGCCCTATATGCCAAATGTATCAAGGGCTCAATGCCTTATTTATAATTCGGGAAATGCTGTATTTGCAATGGACTTGAAAAGCAAGAATGGCACTTTCGTTAATGGCAAGAAATTAGAAAAAATAGCTTTGCTAAAAGCAAGTGATGAATTAAGGATTGGTACAATGGCTATGAGATTAATACAGCTTCCAAATTATTCTAAGAAAAGGGCATTAATTATAGGTGCAGATGACAAATTGAATTTAAAGGGCGTTAGAAATGATGCAATTGGCATAGAGTCACTACTTAAGGCGCGCGCCTTCAAATCCGAAGACATAGTGAAGATGATATTTGATAGAAATGGTATTGACGGTAATGAAATGCCGACAAGGCCTGCAGTATTAAATTCCTTGCAATATCTTATAAAAATGCAGGATGAGAATAGTTTGACTTTCATCCATTATAGCGGGCACGGCACCGAAGATGGCAGCCTTTCTTTGCCTGCACAAAATCCTATTTTATACAAATTTGGCTTTTTTAGGGAGATAGAACCAAATGAGTTATACGAATTAATAGAGGCGATCCGTGGTTATAAGATAGTGATTATTGATAGCTGCCATTCTGGCAAGATAAAGAAACTCTTTGAAAATAAAAATATTGAGAAGACTCTTATAATCTGTTCAGCAAAGCAGGACCAGATAGCGCGTGAAAAAGGTGGGATGGGGCAATTCACAAGGAAATTCCTTCAGAGGGTAGCTAAATATCCTATCATAAACCCATCAGATATATCAGACAATATTTATTTTAATAATCAAGATAGGACATTCTGCGGCCATAAGATCGTTTTCTAGGCAGGCTTGTATCTCAATAATGCAGCTATCCCACCAAGGCCTTTGAGCTTTATTCCGCCTTCATGCTCCGAAGAGACTATAACTATTTCTCCCCCGGATAAATCAATTGCCCTCATTAATTCATCAACTTCTTTATAATTCCCAGACTGCCTGGATTCCATTAAGAAGTTATCCAGCACCAAAAGAGTCTTAATTGCTTTCAGTTCTGCGGCCTTCTTTACTTCTGAATAGCCATAAGATGCCAATCCGTCTTTTGATATTTCATAAAGCATTTTTTCAACAAGCTCAATTTCTTTAGATGCACGCTCTTTTGCCATGACAGATTTTACTTCGGGTCTTTTTAGTACTTCATCAACGCCATTCTTCCCGGTGTCATTGCAGGTTGCCAGTATTGCTGACTTTGCCAATTTCTGGTCTTTCTTTGAAAGCACTTTCAGGAAATCTTCTTTCCAGAATGCCGGCGAAGCTATTATCAGGTTTTCAATTTCATATCTTTTCACGTAAGAGAGCAATTCATCTGCAGCTAGTGAATAGAATTCTTTTTGCGGCTGCTTTTTCTCATATTCCTTCTTTTCAACATCGCCAGTAATCTCCCCAAGGAAATCATAGCCATAATGCTTCAGCAAAGCAAATCCTGCAGAATCTCGCTCTAGCACAATTATCATGCTTTTTGAAGGCTTTTCATTGACTGCTTCGTCTATCCTGTCAAGCTGGTATTTGAGCCATTTATCCTTATGTATTGTAAAAGTTGTGCCAGACTCTATTTCTATAGTATGATGTGAGCCTTTAGGGACATCTTCAGGCCCCAAAGTTACAGTGCCCAATACACGCAAATTATCGGAATATTTAGAGAATTCTATCCTTTCTACGACAATAGAAAGATGAACTGGCCTTTTGTTTGAAGCTGCTTTTTCTGACTCTCCTGAAACCTTGATTTTTCTCAATGTAGTCCCGCTGACAATATCGCCTTCATCAATGGTTTGGCTCAGGTGCCATAGGTCATCAAGAGAGGTTACTTTGAGTTTAAAGTCTCCTTCTTTGACATTCTTGTAGATTATTTGCATCGCTGACACGAAAACATTTAAATATATATAAGTTCTCTTTGGCGTTATGATGCGTAAAAGGGGGCAGGCTGCTTATGAGGTTTCTATACTAATAGTAATTATAGCCCTATTGCTTCTTGTATATATTATATTGTTGCCTCCTGCTGAGAGGGAAGCATTGCTTCAAGAGGGAGATGGTACACCTGTAACGACTGGTGCCGAGCCTTCAGCGGCAAAAGTTTTGCTTTCTGAATCTCCCGGAAAGGTTTACAGTTATACCACCAATAAGCAAACTATAAACATAGAGCCAGTAAGGGTTTTTTCTAGGACAGAAGCCGAGAGTTCATCTCTTGTTAAGTCATTGACTGTTTCCAGAAATCTTCTAAAAAATAATTTCAAGGAAGTATTATTTGATATTAGGGATTTGGATAAATTAGATTCAGCAAAGCTCTTATTCCTGATAAGGGAATCAAACGGACCTTTGTCGATTACATTGAATGATAACCTTGTATATGACGGTGAATTAGATTCTTCACAGCTGCCAATTGAATTGCCTAAAGGTTACTTGAAGCAGTCCGGGAATGTCTTAAGATTAGAGACGGCTTCTACAGGGTGGAGAATATTCTCATCAAATTATTACTTGTTGCAGGATTTGACATTTGTGAAATCATTGAATGTGCAGAACAGCAGGGCAGCAAGGAGTTTCCTCTTGGATACAGAAGAGCAGAAAATGCGTTCTGCTAGGCTTTTATATTTCCTGAACTGCAATGATAACAAAAATGGTCAATTGACAATAAGCTTGAATAACAGGCAGGTTTTCAGGGACTTGGTATTCTGCCAATATCAGGATGAAAGGGAAGTGCCATTAAGCAAGGATTTATTCTCATTGTCAGGAAGTAATACATTAACATTTGAGATTGATTCAGGTGATTTTTCAATAGACCAGATAAAGCTTAGTGCAGAGCTTGCAAGAAGCACATATCCAACCTATAATTTTGAGGTTGATTCAGGCTTGTGGGACAGGATAAATGATGGTGATTCTAAGATTACATTGAAATTGGGTCTTGGCGAGGGAAGGAAAAAAGCAAAGTTCTTAGTGCAGGGGGAAAGCTTTAGCATTGATACAAGCGGTTCTGCGTATGAAAAGGATATAACCTCTCTTGTCGAAAATGGTGCAAATTCAATAAAGATAGTTCCAGAGAACAATTTCGAGATAACCAGCCTTAAAGTATATGGGCAGTGATTTGCTTTTAATTCTGAGATATTGGCTTTTAATCACCAATATCATTATAAATTACTGGAAAATAAGCAACCAGAATGAAGATAATTGCCGATTTGCATATACATGGGAAGTATTCCAGGGGATGCAGCAAGGACCTGGATTTGCCGAATCTAGAGAAATGGGCAAAGATAAAGGGTGTCACTCTTTTAGGCACAGGCGACTTTACTCATCCTTTGTGGTATAAGCATATTTGCGAGAACCTTAAGGAAGAAAATGGCATTCTCAAGTCAAAGACTAATTTTAATTTTATCCTGCAGACAGAGATATCACTGATATACACACAGGATGGAAAAGGCAGGAAAGTCCATTTGGTTGTCTTATGCCCTGGATTGGAAGTTGCTGACCAAGTAAGGGAAGCACTGCTTAAGAGAGGCAGGTTGGATTATGATGGCAGGCCTATTTTTGGAATGTCATGCATAGAATTTACTGAAATGCTCAAGGGTATATCAAATGATATTGAGATAATTCCAGCTCACGCATGGACTCCATATTTCGGGGTTTTCGGCTCAATGTCAGGCTTTAATTCAATGCAGGAAGCATTCGGTGACCAGACAAAGCATATCTATGCCATGGAAACTGGCATATCTTCTGACCCAGCAATGAACTGGAGAATATCAGATCTTGACAAGTATCTAATGGTATCATTCTCTGACTGCCATAGTTTCTGGCCATGGAGGCTTGGAAGGGAAGCTACTGTTGTTAATTGCGATTTGGATTATAGGTCTATAATAAAAGCGATAAGGACAAGGGAGGGTTTTATGGAAACAATAGAATGCCCTCCAGAATATGGGAAATATCATTTTGATGGCCACAGAAGTTGCGACATATATGCAAGTCCTGCAGAAACAAGGAAGATGAATAATAAATGCCCTAAATGCAATAAGCAGCTTACATTGGGTGTATTGCATCGTGTTGAGGCATTGGCAGACAGGGAAGATGGATTCAAGCCTGCAAATGCGCAGCGTTTTAGGACGATTATTCCATTGTCAGAAATTTTGTCGATATCATTGGGAAAAGGCATGGAGACAAAGACAGTATGGGAGCATTACAACCGCCTTATAGGCATGTTTCAGAATGAGTTCAATGTTCTTTTGAATGCTCCTTACAAGGCCTTGCTTGAATTATCTAACCAAAAAACAGCAGAGCTTGTAACAAAGATGAGGACTAATGGGTTGCAGATAAGCCCTGGTTATGATGGCGTATATGGCGAATTGCTTCTTGAAGAAAAGGAAGAATTAAGGAAGCAGAAAGAACTGTCGCAATATTTCTACTAATAATTTTTGAAGCAGGTATCATAAAAATCGCACTGGCCTGTAGACCATTTGCATAATGATGTCACATTTTTAGGATAATTATTTATATTTGTCGAACTTGTCTTTTCATGAACTGATTTAATTTCTTCTTTTGCAGACAGCAATAAGCTTTCATCCACATCAATATATTTTTCTCCGAATTTAAGGAAATTTATTCCAAGGCAGTCTGGAATTTTCCCATGATTCTCTTGATAAAGCACTGCATAAATCGCTAATTGTAGCTTATGGTCCTCTGTCATTGTATCCTTGGATGATGTCTTGTAATCAAGTATAATCACTTTGCCGTCAATTTCGTGTATCGCATCTATGAAGCCGCGTATTCCAAGCTTGGTGGAAATGTATTCCTGCTCGACTTTTGGTGTTAATAGCTTGAATGCATCAGCAACATTATTTTTTTTAGACAATAAGGAAAGTTTATCTGAGAATGATGAAAACCAGAATTCCAGCATAGATATTGACTCATCATGATAGAATTTCAATGCCTCTTCTGCAAGGCCTAGTCTAGAGAGTTCTTTTTGCTTTGCATTCCAGTTGTTTTTGAAGAACTCAATAAGTACAGTTTTTAATGAGAATAAGTCTTTTAATGCAGGGGTTACATCAAGGCTGAAGAAGTCTTCAAGCGTGCTGTGCACTATCCCGCCCCTGAGAAGGTGTATGCTTGTTGTTGTCGGAAGCCGTTGAATATATTGGTAATAATATTTTCTTGGGCACTGCTTGAAGGTATTTATCGATGAGGGAGATTGGATTCGTGAAAATCTGACGGTAGGTACAAGTGTTTTTTGTTCTTCCATGGGCATTAGCCGAAATAGCTTACTTCTGGATTTTTAGATTTTCCTGATGGCATCTCGGCAGTAAGTTTTTTTGCTCTCATATGCAGGTCTTCTTCAAGCTCTTCTATCTCTTCACTGAGCCTTGATATTTCTAGGCTGAACTTGAACCGGGAATTTATTACCTTCAATACTTCCCTTGAGCCTTTCACGCCAATGTAGGCAGGATGTCCGAATGTCTGTGCCAATAGGCAGGCGGAGGGTATTTTTTTTAGCTTTGATATTCCTAGCATTATTCCAGATACGCCCATTATTGGCCCCACTACGCCATAAATGTTAGATAACGCGCCATTAAACTGCTTTATGAATTCCTTGTCCGTCCCTGTAATGTAGACTTTTGGTAATTTTGGTATTTTTTGCAATGCAATGCCACCGATTGTTACAACACCATTGCAGCCATAGCTTTTTATTGTATCAAGGATGAAATTGCAGAATTCGAAGCATGATTTTTCATCAACAGGCTGGGCATCTCCACCTAAGAAAAAATAATCCTTCCCCTTTGATTTTGCATGGTATAATGCGACTTCAGGCAGGTCTATCAGGTTTTTTTCATTCACAAAAACGGAATTAGGAAAAGAGTCCGAAGTTATTGTGGCAAACTTTTTTGCCTTTAGGCTTTCTACTAAAAAATCCAATGCGATTTTTCCAACATTGCCAATGCCGGGAAGCCCTATTATCAGAATATGGTTCTTTACGTTTGGCTTGGATAAAACTTGTAGATTAAAACCCATGCCGTTGGAAATATGATGATGCATTTATAACTATTATGGTTTTAAATGAGATGGTATAAGCATATCCCTAGCAATATCAGAAACGTCCTGCCTTTTGCGGATTAATTTATGCTTGCCCCCATTCACTAATACTTCTGCACACATTGGCCTTGAATTGTATTGGCTGCCCATGGAAAATCCATATGCGCCTGCATTCAGAATTGCAAGAGTTTCTCCGCCATATACCTTTGGTAACAATCTATCTTTGGCAAAATGGTCTGTATTTTCACATATCGGGCCTGCGACATTTACTTTTTCAAAAGATTCACCTTTTTCATGCAATCTCAATTGACTTGCCACAAAAATTTCAT
>JAHFJF010000037.1 GCA_023245975.1 archaeon | reverse complement strand
AAATCATCAAACATTGAGCAATGCCGATGTCTATCTTGTGGATAGAAGATATTTTCATTTCTGTGATTTCGCTTATCTGGCTTTGGCAGGAGATGTAGGAACAAGCCAAGGAATGGCACCAACATTAATTTTAAATGGTGGCAACATGAGCTTGAGAGGAGTTTCATTTGGTGAATTGCTTGGTAACAATGTTGCAATGGCAAGAAGTGAAGTAAGGCTAAACATAATTGATGCTGCTGGAGTGCAGTTTTCGGAGCCGATAACCCCATTTAGCATGCTTACTATTACGCCTATCCCAGAAATAGGCTGGTACAACGATATTGGTGCAACCTGGTATTACAACGTAATGGCTTCTGATGCTGCAAACCGTGAGATTCCTTACAAGCTTTATTACAGCGGAGGCCCAACATTGAATATAACGACATTCTTGGGCTTGACTGCAAGATTTAATTTCCCTGTTTATGGAAATGCAAGAGAATGGAATTTCTGGCTTGGTTATGTTGGAAGCAATTGGTAAGATAAATTTCATAAAAGAAAAATTAAAAATATTTTAACCGAAGTAGCTCATGCCGGCGCCTTTCACCATGCCGCCTCGTGCAGCCTTGATGTAGCCTTCTTCGAGCTCCCTGTATTTCTGGACATCTTCATTTATGATTGAAGATTTTACTTTCTTGAGCGCATCTTCAAAATGCTTCATGCCGACTTCTTTTGCCTTCAAGTCTTCTCTCATGGCCAGTATCGCAGCTTCCCTGCATACAGATTCAATGTCAGCTCCAACATAATTGTCTGTTTTTTCTACTAGCTTTTCTACCTCTACATCTTTGCAGATTACCATTTTGGCTAAATGAACCTTGAATATTTCTTTCCTTGCCTGCTTATCTGGCGGCTGTACCAATACTATCCTGTCGAACCTTCCTGGCCTTAGCAAGCCGGGGTCGATTATGTCAGGCCTATTCGTTGCGGCTATAACTACAACATCGTTTAATTCTTCTAGCCCATCCATCTCTGTAAGCAATTGATTTACCACTCGTTCGCTGACATTCGTTCCGCCAGACATGCCCAAGCCTCTCCTTGGTGCAATAGCGTCAATCTCATCAAAGAATATTATTGATGGTGCTGACTGCCTTGCCTTTTTGAAGATTTCACGAATTCCTTTCTCAGACTCGCCAACCCATTTTGAAATTAGTTCTGGCCCTTTTACTAAAATGAAATTTGCCTCAGATTCATTCGCTACGGCTTTTGCAAGCATTGTCTTGCCACAGCCTGGGGGACCGTACATCAATACGCCTCTTGGCGGCCTAACCCCTAACTTTCTGAAAGTTGCCGCATGCTTTAATGGCCAATCGACTGCTTCATTAAGTTCCTGCTTGATATTCTGCAATCCGCCAATATCATTCCATTTTACATTTGGGATTTCAACCAATACTTCTCTTAATGCAGATGGCCCTACCAACCTCAATCCCTCATTGAAGTCAATCTCGCTTATCTGCAATTTTTCTAATACTTCTTGTGGTATTATCGCATTATCCTTGAAATTTATGTCAGGCAATATTCTCCTAATTACATTCATTGCAGCTTCCTTGCATAGTGCTTCTAAATCGGCTCCTACAAAGCCATGTGTTATGCTGGCTAATTTCTTCAAGTTAACATCTTTAGTTAATGGCATGTGCCTCGTATGAATTTTAAGTATGTTTAGCCTTCCTTCTTTTGATGGAATGCCGATTGTTATTTCCCTATCAAATCTTCCGGGCCTTCTTAATGCAGGATCCAATGCATGCGGCCTGTTTGTTGCGGCCATTACTATTACCTTGCCTCTTGCTTTCAATCCATCCATTGTGGTAAGTAGCTGGGCGACCATTCTTTTCTCAACTTCTCCGTAAGCTTCCTCTCTTTTGGAAGCGATTGCGTCTATCTCGTCTATGAATATTATTGAGGGAGCATTCTTTTCTGCCTCTTCAAAAATTTCCCTAATCTTCTTTTCAGCTTCCCCGACAAATTTGCTTACAACTTCAGGCCCGTTTATCGACAAGAATTTTGCATCAGACTCATTTGCAACAGCCTTGGCCAATAAAGTCTTTCCGCAGCCAGGCGGGCCATGCAATAATACGCCTTTGGGTGGCTGGATTCCTAATCTCTCAAATAATTCAGGATGCTTCAATGGCAGCTCTACCATTTCACGGATTTTCTTTACTTCTTCTTCTAAGCCGCCGATATCTTCGTAAGTTACTTCTGGGAATTTTTCTTCTGCAACTTCAACCGATTTGGGGTTTACCTTGACAATGGTATTTTCAGTTATTATCACTGGCTGCTTTGGATGCACTTCAGCGATTATGAACAATAATCCTCCAAAAGCAAAATTGCCCATGAAAGCTTCTTCAAAATCTGAGAACATTTCATCAAAGAAAGGGTTTCCAGACATTGTTTTCCTCCTTCTTTGCGCCCCGCCTAATGCGACAATATCCCCGCTTACAACAGCCCTCCCCAATAATCCGCGCCTGAAGACTTCTGGGTCTGCCTTTATGAACACTCCCTGCTGTGCAGGTGCAATTGTGATTGTCTTGGCTTCTTTAACTTCAGCTTTTCTTACAACAACGCTCTCTCCCAAGCCTGTCTTGGCATTTCTCCTCATAATGCCATCCATCCTTATGTAATTCATCCCTACATCAGTTGGATAGCCCCTGTCGACAATTCCAACAGTCTTCCTCCCGCCTTCTATCTCTACAATATCCCCGATGCCTACACCTATTGATTTCATTGTTTCAGTGTCTATTCTGACAATTCCCTTGTGTACCTCTTCCTGGTACGCTTCCATCGCTTTTAGCTTGACTTCGGCCATTTTCAGTATGTTCTCCTTACCCTCTGGAAAAATATTGATAATTTCCCAGGCTCATCTAATGACATTCTTATAACTTTCGTTTGGCTTACTTCTTCAAACCTTATTATCTCCTTTGGTATTGATACAGACCATGAATTCCCTACTTGCCTTAATTTCACTTCAAAATCTTTTCTTTTAAGCTCTATGAACCTCTTGTATTCTTCTAAATCTCCAGGATGTAGCCATTGTTTTCTGCAATTGTTGCATCTCCAGCACCTTATCATGAATCCGTCTTTTATTGATTCGCACTTTTCAGTGGGCTTTGTGCATTCATCGCAGTTTACTATTGTGTCATATACGTCTCTCATTTTAGGTATACAGTACGTATACACGTGGCGTATATATAAATCTTATGGAAGAAAGTCTAAAAAGCATTAAAGGCAAGTGCAGAAAGGCTTATAACATTCTATTTGTTACCGGCATTTATGGTAGATCGGTTAAAGGAGCAGGAATACATTGCAATTAGGAGTTTTGTAGATACTATAGAAGAGAAAAAATTAGGCTCTTTTGAAGCTAAGGTCCTGGAGGCATATAACAGTCCAAGTTATTTATCAGAATTAACAATTTTAGGCATTCCTTCTGAAAAGGATTCATTAGACTGCCTATTACGAGAGATTCAAGTAAAGAAAGAGAAATCATATGTGCCAAGCCTAAGAGAAATCGTTTATGAAATGTTTATTTCAATACCTAAAAAAACAGTAGAAATTGGAAAAGATACTTACGAAGGATTTAAAGATTTTGGAAGTGTATTAGTCTTCGTATCAATATTGCCTTATATTGTTCCAACTGCTTATATGAGTCTTAAAAATGCGAGTAAAGAATATGCTGAAAATTCGAAAGCCGTGGCATATCCGGAAGCTTTGACCGCTGCTCGTATCGGACTTACTTTGGGAATAATTTCATGGATAGCACAAGCATTTATTTATACAAAGATAGCTGTTAACTATCCTTCCATATTAACAATTCCAGCTACAACAAATATCATTTCATATTTTTATGAAAAGACAAAAAAGATAAAAAGAGAATTAATAAGAAATCATCAGCAAAAACTGGAAAATATTCTCAATCAAGGAACTCAATTATTAGAATTGCCTAAGGCAACCAATTCTAACGAAGAATAATGTAAAATAATTTAAAGGCCGCCATAATTCCTGTAATCATGCCAAATCTCTACATATACAGGTGCTATGCGCAGCCTTATGTTGTAGAACGCTTCAAGGAATTCTATCCTGCTAGCTATGCAAAATGCCTGGCAGAATTTTCATTCAACCTCCTTGTCGCCCAGGACGCAAAATTCCCTAAAAAAGATATGCATAAGACTATTTCCCGTTGGGAAAACCCCTATTTAATTACTATATTAGCAGAGCCATTGATGGGCAATTTATCCCACATGCTTAGGTTTATTGATTTAGAGATAGAGGAAGTTTCATCTTTGGACAACTTGATGGAGAAATGTATTCCTAAAAGTAAATGATACAACATATTATTTTTACAATATAAATGTTTATATACTTATCACCACCTATTGTATGGCAAATAGTTTCAGGGTACAATGAGTGGTATCTTGGTAAAGAGGGGTGATTTGTATGGAAAGTAGGCAACCAGAAGTATATGAAGGGGATTTTAAGAAAGAAGAAAAATTGGTCCTGACAGAAGGGCAATTGAAGGTTATGAAGAATAAATATCTTAAAGGCGATGCGCCAGAAGTTTGGTTAAGGGGAGTTGCCCACAATATTGCATTAGCAGAAGTTCTTTATTCGGGATTAAGTGATGAAAAACTGTTTAAAGATGTCCATCATGAACATAAAAATTATGACGATGGTTTAACCAGTTTGCTCTTACATAAAAAAAATTCTAGTTATAATGAACGCAGTGAAAATTTCGCGAAACTTCTTAACAACTTAGAGGAGATATCATGCATACCGGAAACAAATATTGCAAAAAGAGTGAATGATACAGAACAAAAGTTCTACTGGCTACTCTCAAACTTTTATTTTTTGCCTAATTCACCAACTTTAATGAACGCGGGAAGAAAACTGCAACAATTAAGCGCATGCTATGTCCTTCCCGTAGAAGATTCTATAGAAGGATGGATGGAAACAGCAAAAAATGCTGCCATTATTCATAAAAGTGGCGGTGGGACAGGATTCGCAGTTAGTCGTGTCAGGCCTAGAGATGATTCTGTGCAATCTACAAAGGGAGTAGCTTCTGGTCCATTATCTCCGTTAAAGATCATAAATACCATGACGCAGGAAATCAAGCAAGGCGGTCAAAGACGTGGAGCCAATATGGGCATTTTATATTACAAGCATCCCAACATAGAAGATTTTATTAAATTAAAATCCGAAAATCCTCCAAAGGGGGATGTTCCTGGAGAATTAGAAAATTTTAATGTATCTGTTGCAATTGATGAAGAATTCATAACAGCCATGAGGGAAAATAAGGATATAGATCTAGTCAATCCAAAAGATGGAAAAGTTGTTGGTAAGAAAAATGCAAAACAGCTATTTGATTTAATAATTGAATGTGCCTGGAAATCCGGAGATCCGGGGTATGTTGTTATTGATAGGATAAATAATTCAACTTCTAATCCAACCCCAAAATTAGGGCAGATAGAATCAACAAATCCATGCGTTGTCGGAAGTACATTGGTATCTACAGATAATGGCCTTATGAGGATGAAAGACCTAGTAGAAAAATATCCAAATGGAGGTATCTCTATAGCTACTGATAATCGTGTTCCAATCAGAATAATGAATCGTGATGGAACAATAATGTTAATGCAACAAAATCAACAAGGGATAACAATAAATAAGACCACCCAAGCATTTAGTTCTGGCATAAAGGAAGTATATTTATTGAGAACAAAAAGTGGTTATGAATTGAAAGCAACTGCAGATCATAAATTATTTACAACTGAAGGATGGGTAGAATTAAAAGATTCACTTAATAAACAAATTTTAATTCAACAAGGTGAAAGTTCATTTAATAAAAATCTAAAATTAAAGCAAATAGCAAATATTTATATTGGTAATAATGGGAGAAGATATGTATTAAATACTCCTAAATTTTGGTCTAAACAACTAGGACAAATATTAGGGTGGATAGTAGCTGATGGTTGGTTAATTAACAAAGGAAAGAATTGTCGAGTGGGATTTACGTTTGGTAATGGCGATTTAGATGTCCTTAATTATTTAAAACCAATTATTAATAAATATTATTCTAAAGAAATTAAAGAAGTAAAAAGAAAGAGAAATACTATACATCTTTCATATCATTCGAAATATTTTGTAGAATTCTTTAAAGAATTGGGTATTGGTACAGAATTGTCTGAGAATAAGAAAGTTCCTGAAACTATCTTTACAGCACCAAAAGAAGCAATTATTGGTTTCTTAAGCGCTCTTTTTACTGCAGATGGAACAATTAGGAATAGTAAGAAAAGCGCAAGTGATTGGATTGCATTAACTTCAAAAAGTAAAAGACTCCTTCAAGAAACCCAAATTCTTTTATTAAATTTAGGCATTAAAGGAATTATTTATAACAGATCAAGACCGGCCAGAGATAATTTATTTGAGTATATTAAAAAAAATGGGGAAAAAAGAGTTTACAAATCAGACGGTATATTATATGAATTATGTCTTTTTGGAATAAATATTGATCGGTTTAAAGATCAAATTGGATTTATGTCGGAACAAAAAAAAGAAAGATTAAATAATCTCCGCCATAAAAAAAGAAAAGAAGTAAGTTTCATAGAAAAAATTATTTCTATAGAATATTTAGGCAAAGAAGAAGTCTTTGACTTAACAGAACCGACGACACATTCGATGATTTGTAACTCCCTAGTGGTACATCAGTGCGGTGAGCAGCCACTTTTGCCATATGAGCCATGCAATCTTGGATCGATTAATCTTTCTAGAATGGTCAAGCATGGAAAGATAGATTATCAATTATTAGAAGATGTTGTAAAAACATCAACATGGTTTTTGGACAATGTAATAGATGTAAACAATTATCCAATCCCAGAAATAGAAGAGATTGCAAAAGGGAATCGTAGAATTGGTCTGGGGGTAATGGGCTGGGCTGAGATGCTTGTCAAATTAGAGTTTTCGTATGACTCACAAGAAGCATTCGAAATTGCTGAAGAGGTTATGAAATTCATAAACGAAAAATCTCTTGAAGCTTCAGAATCCCTTGCAAGGGAAAGGGGAGTCTTCCCAAATTACGAAGAAAGCATCTATAGCCCAAAAAGCAAATTTTTCAGTGGCAAAGAAGCAAGACCAAGAAACTGCGCAAGAACGACAATTGCGCCAACTGGAACGATAGCATTAGCGGCTGGATTGAAAGGTTCTGGAATCGAGCCTTTTTTCGGAATATGTTACGAAAGATATCAAGCAGAAGCTGTAGACGCCCTCAAAAAGGGATTGAAGCCTGACCAAAAATATGTTTACTTTGAGGCAGTCCCGGAATTTTTAGAATATGCAGAAAATCATAAATGGTTTGGATTGGATAAAGAAACGCTATTGAAAAAGATTGCAGATAATGGAGGAAGTCTGAAAGGAATTCCAGAAATTACGGAAAATGTTCAGAAACTATTCCAATGCGCACCTGACTTGGACTATAAATCACATATAAATGTGCAAGCAGCATTCCAGAAGCACGTCGATAATGCTGTTTCTAAAACAATAAATATGCCAAACAATGCAACAATAGAAGAAATGGCAGCCGCTTATTTGTATGCATATGATATGGGCGTAAAGGGATTGACTGTTTATAGGGACGGCTCTAAAGAAGTTCAGGTATTAGCCGCAAATAAAAAAGATTCATTGGAAGAAAAAATAGAACCAAAAAGGACAAGAAAAAGGCCTGAAAGCCTTATTGCAACAGAATGCAAGGTTCCGACTCCATTCGGCGACGTTTTCGTTACGTATGGTTTTGATGAGCATGGATTGAGGGAAACTTTTGTCAAAATTGGGAAAGCAGGCAGCGACGTTAATGCATTGTCAGAAGCATTAGGCAGGGTAATCTCAACAGGCTTGAAATACAATGTTCCGCCGCAAGAATTCATAGACCAGCTGAAAGGAATTGGTGGTAGCAGTTCTATTGGTTTTGGCAAGGATAGAGTCCTTTCAATTCCAGATGCCCTTGCA
>JAHFJF010000036.1 GCA_023245975.1 archaeon | reverse complement strand
ACTTTTCCTTCTCCGCTCTTCAAATCATTTGCATTTGCAACTTTTACTTTTGCCATTTTGTTTCCTCCAGATTTTTCTTATGGGGCTGCGAGGATTTGAACCCCGGTTCCACACACCCCAAGCGTGAGTCCTGCCAAGCTAGACTACAGCCCCTGCTTCGGATTATATAGGTATTTTGTTTATAATCTTTTCTCAATTAAAAAGAAATGATTGTAAGGATTTAATACTGGCCTCACTTCTTTTAATATTCTGAACCTTTTCTTAATAAGTTTTCTCACTTTACTTATAGGATAGTTTTTGACTCCAATTTCCCAATAATGTTCTCCATTGAACTTAATTGTCTTGAAAAAGAGTGGTATCCTAATAAATAAATTAAACAATGATTTTCTGGAAAATCTCCTAAGTAATGGAAATTTTAGTGCAGCCTCAAAAGTTATTCCGGGATAAGGCAGGGATATGACGGCATACATCTTTGTCACACGCTGCATTTCTTTTAATGCAGCATCGGCTTCTTCCCATGGCAAATGCTCCAGGATCTCGCAGGCCATAACTAAATCATATGAATTATCTTTGAGTGGCAGTTTCCGTATGTCCGCAACATAATCAGGTTTCAATGACTTATCAAAATCACAAGTTGTTACGTTAAACCCAGAATGTTTTAAGTAATTAGACACCGTTTTATTGCCGATTCCTATCTCTAGTATTGTTTTGACATTAAGTCTTTTAACTAAATCTATTTGGTAGAAATAAGATATGAATCTATTCAAGTCATCGTAATTCTTTTCATAATGCTCTTTTGGTACTTGTGCCATTATTACAATATCAACTTTAAGCATCTTATAAACTTAATTTAGTTTGAATCCTCAGGGTATGTCCCTAGAATATTTACGAAAGTGCATTTGTCATGCATTTCTTCGAGCGCCATTTTAACCCCAGACTGCATAGGATGTCCTTGTATGTCAACAAAGAATACATATTCAAATGGAGTTTTTCGGCTTGGCCTTGATTCTATTCTGGTCAAATTGATGCTATTTTTCTTGAACGGCTCCAATGCATCAAACAATGCGCCTGACTTGTGCTTTACTGAGAATAGTAATGAAGTCTTGTTCTTGTCAGTATGCTCAGATTTTGTCCTTCCAAGCACAATGAATCTTGTGAAATTATGATTATTGTCTTCTATTGACTCATGCAATATCTTCAATCCGTATTTATCGGCAGCATAAGCAGATGCAATTGCAGCCTGTCCTTCCTTTTTAGCTATCTCTGCGGCTTTTGCAGTGGAAGCTGTTTCTACAATCATTGCTACGGGATAATTGGTTTTAATCCATTGCCTGCACTGGGCCAAAGCATGAGAATGGCTGTATATTCTGTCGAAATTATTTGATTCAGCTATTAGATTCTGTACAATTTTTAAATTAACCTCCGCAACAATCTTAATTTCACTGCCAATTTCCTGCAAAAGATCTAAAGTGCCATTAACACTTCCCTCTATCGAATTCTCTATTGGAAGAATGCAGAAATCTGCCTGCTGCGATAATACAGTTTTGAAAACATCTTCAAAAGATTCTAATGGAATTAAGCTGGTTGCCTTTCCAAATTTTTTGATTGCGGCAATATTCGTGAAGCTGCCTTCAGGTCCCAAGAATGCCACCCTCAAGTCCTGCTGCGCTTTCCTTGAAGCAGAAATTATTTCTGAAAATATATCCCTTATTTGTCCCGGTGTCAAATCATTGCTTTTGAGCCTTGAATAGATTTCTTGCTCTCTTGAAAAAGAGATAGTATCACTCTTTAATTCTTTAGCCTTTTTTGCCAGCCCGATGCGTTCTTCTATTAAGCGAAGTATTCTATCGTCTAAGAGGTCTATTTGTTTTCTTATTTCTTCAATTTCCATCATATGGTTTTCATAGCCTTACTATCTTTGGCAATTCTTCGGTAAAGTCTAGTATTATGGATGGCTTGTTATCCAGCTTTCCAGCATCAATTAATACATCGACAGAATCTAGTATCTCCCTTGGAATTTTTTTAGGGTCATTACACGGTATTTCCCCTGCAGTGTTTACCGAGGTTGTAACGAATGGCTTTTTTGATTTCTGGATTGTAGTGATAAATTCATGGTTTGGTATCCTTACGCCAATAGTTTCTCCATGTGCTACATTTGGCGCTACAAGGTTTTTCTTTTTTGTTTTTAGTATGTATGTAAATGGGCCAGGTAATTTATCAACAAATGATTTTGATACAATGAAGTTTTTTGAAATCCATTGCTTGCTTGGGGCTATTACGGAGAATGGCTTGTCAAACCTTTGTTTTATTACTCGTATGCTCTTTGCCGCCCCTTCATTTGTAGCATCACAACCAATTCCATAGATTGTATCTGTAGGATATATGAACACTTCTCCGAAATGTATTCTTTTTATGATGTTCGCAGGTTTTACATCCTCAAATTTGATTATTTCTACCATGTTTGCAACGATATATCATTTATTTATATAGTCTTCGCCAGAAAGAAGGCAGATGATAAGTTTACTCTTTCCTTGCGCTTACTAGGACATAACCTATTAATCCAATTTGGTATAATCTGTCTGTAAAGAAATCTATCAAATGGCTTGCTCTTCCAACAACCTGCCCCCTTATCTTGTATAATTGTTTTCTAGTTTCTGGCCTCATTTGTTCTTGGTAATAGCCAGGGTAAACATCATTACTTACAACGTCTATGTTGACATCAGTGAATCCATTAACTTCCATTTTTTCTTTATAGGAATCTATATTATCAACATTCTCAAATGATATGTGCCATAACCTTGCTCCAAATTTCAGCATTTTCAATTCAAGCCTGTTTTTTGGCTCTCTTGCCAATATGAAATCGCTCAGGCCAATCATACCATCTTTTTTAAGAACCCTATTGGCTTCTACAAAGAATTTTTCCCTTGTATTGAAGTTAGCTGGGGCTTCTATGCCAGTTATATGTGTAAATGTGTTCTCTTCATATGGCAGTTGGCATGCATTGCCTACAACATATTCAAGGTTTTCATGCTTGTTCATGCTTTTTGCCAATTCTATATGCTTTCTTGTGAGATCTAATGCTTTTATCAGCTTGCACCCGTAGTTTTCTAGAAAAAATCTGTTTTGGGCGCCCATCCCACAGCCGACGTCTAAAAGAACTGAGTTTTCATTGAGGTTAATCTTTTTTGCCACTCTAGATATCAGGTTTTCAGCCGCCTTTACATATTCTGTAATGCCTTTTTCCCATAGGCCGAAATTAAGATAGTTGCCATGAAAGGCTCCATAGTTCTCTATTCCTCTCTCGAAGAACCGTTCAGTTTCAATTTCATGGGTTTCCATGCTTTAAGCGACTAGGTAGTTATTTAAAAGCCTTATTCTTGTTATGATTGTTGCCACTTTAAAATTGCTACAAATTCGAAAAGTTTATAAAGAAGCTGTGGTTTTCAGGGGGTTATCACCTCTTTTTCCCCAGCAAGGAAGCCTCGCGGTTTCCTTGCCAGGGTTATTAACCTGTAGAGGGTACTATTTTACAATGGCAATCAGCATAAAATTCAATGAAAAAACGAATCTTGAGCATATTTTAAGCGATTTCTCATTATTTAGCCATAATGCGCCAATGAAGCCAAGGAATGTACAAAGGTATGAAGTTTCTATAAAGGGCGAGACTGCAAAGTTCTATGAGCATATAATAACTGGTTGTGACAGAGAGCCTTATAGAAGACCAAAGTTGAGAACAATGAAATGCCTAGTAGGAAAGGGTATTTTGGATTATAATCTCCCAAAAATATTACTTCCACAGGATAAATTAAGCCAGGAATTGCTGGCAAGATGTTTGATAGGCCACATTCGTAATAGGAATATATATCACGAAGTTGAGGGCAGCCTAAAAATGATAAGGTTATAGAACTAATGAGCTGATGTGCTCTGTTTTTGACAGTTTTAATACAGTATCAACAAAGCTTTCTATTTTTGGCTCATGGCTGACTATTATTACCTGGCCAATGTTCAACTCATCAAGCAGGTTGCGCATCTTGTCAAGTTGTTCGGATGAGAATCCGTCTGTTGGCTCGTCAAGTATTATGATGTCCCTTGTTGATATTGTGCTTATTATGTTGTTTATTACCTGGTTTAATGCCAGCCTGTAAGCCAATGCAGCAGCAGTCTTCTCTCCGCCAGAGAGGAATTCATATTCTATGTCATAGCCGTTCTGGATTATTTTAGGAGTAAACTCTTCATCAAGCCTTGCTGATATTGTCTCTGAATCTGTTAGCATTGAGAACCATTTTTCAAAGAGTGCGGAAAAATCAGAATGTACCTTCAGCATTATGCTTCTCTCCATTGTAGACATTATCCCGAGAAATTTCTCATCAATCCATTGCTGTATTTTGCTTAATTCTTCTGCCTTCTTTGAGAATTCCATCTTCTGCAATATGTCCCTGTCTAATTCTTGTATAATATCAAAAAAAGCTCCTTTTTTCGCTTCTAATGTGGATTTCCCCATAAGCAGCTCTTTTTCGCGCATCTGGAGCACTTCAAGCTCAGATTTCCTCTTGTGGAATGTAAGTTCTATTATGTTATAGTTGTCAACGCTTCTTATCAATTCATTCTTTCTGGCATTATAGTCTAAGACTTCTTTCCTTAATGCATCTTCTTGGGTTGATATCAGCTCTCTCCTGTGCAATAAATCATTTAGCCTTTTCAGCTTTTCATTTGCTAATATTGATGATTTTTCTTTTCTTCTTAATTCTTCAAGTTCATTCTTTATCATTGAATGTTTTATTGAAAGCTCTTTTTCTGTTTCTTCCATGAGAGATATATTCTTTGAGAATTCAGTTACTCCAAGTTTTTCTTTATCGACAACTTTTACTTTGTGCTCTTCTGATACTTGCTGAAGGCAGGTAGGGCAGCTGCTCAATGTATGCATCTTGTTTATGATGTGCTCTGCGCTTTCCCTTTTTGTCTTGGCTTCAATGAGCCTTTTTGCATTTTCTTTGGCATTCTTCTCAAGCTCAGTCATATCTGACTCTGCTTTTGAGATTTCATCAGAATAGCTTCTTGTTGCGATTGGATTTTCTGACTTCAGGTTCGTTATCTCCAAATCAAGCCTTGAGCTCTCATCAGCCAGGATTGATAGCTGTTTTGTGTGCATTAGTGAGTTTCTTTCTATCTCTTGCAATGTAACTTTTAATTGCCTTATTGACTGGAGGCTTATCTCTGCTTCTTCAAGATTTTCTTTCTTAGTTTGTATGTCAAGGTAAAGTTTGTTTAATGTTTGTACAACGCCAGACTCTTCCTTTGACAGTTCATTGAGCTCCATTTCTTTCTTTAATTTTATTGCCTGTTTTTCTTGTAGCCCGCTTGAGAGTGCGATATATTCTTTTCTTTTCTCTTTTATTTTTGATACAACTATAGATGAATTCTCGGCAATTTTCTTATACTTATCTATTCCAAAAACTTTTCTCAAGGTATCTAGTCTGTCTTCAGGATCGCATAATAGTATATTTTTCATTTCTTCTTGTGGGGTATAGACGGTATACCTGTATACCATAGACTTGCTTTTTGTAAGCAAATCCTTTGGGTAATTCAGCAGCTCGAGAATTCGTTGCTTCAGCTCAATTGCGCTTAATTCTGTTTCAGTTCCGTTTATTTTTATAATACCGGTATCTTGGCCAATTCCAGTTGATGTTTTCTTAAGTGTTCTTACAATTACTACATCAGTCCCGTTTATCTCAAAAGAGAGTTCTACTCTTCCCGAATCCTTCCCATTTCTAAGCAAGGCATTCCCGGACAATTCACCTTTTCTGATTCCAAAAAATGCAAATTCTATAGCAAGCAGTATTGTTGATTTTCCAGAGCCGATATTTCCAGATAATAATAAGCTGCCATTTTCAGGGAATGTTATCTGCTGGCTTAGATAGCTCCTTATGTTCTCTAATTTTAGATGTTTCAGCCTCATTTTTTAAACAAGCATTGGCATTTGCTACAGATATATAAAGATTGTTTAGGTTTTCAAGTTAAATCTCAATAAGCAGGTTCTTTGAATTCTGAAGGCGGCAGCTTTTAACCATTAATAGTAATTTCTACCATTCAGTAATCCTTAAATAGTTAAAACCTAATAATTTATTGTATGTCTTTCATCAGAGCATTAAGGGGAATAAAGAGGATAAGGCAGGTAACTAATTTATTGTTCAAAGAGGAGATGGGCTATGTTGTTGATAAATTAAACTTAAAGCAGCACTTAGGCATACATAAGCAGCTAAAATCCTCTGAATTTGATAAGCCGATAACTTCCCCGGCAATAAGGCTGAGGCGCGTCATGGACGAATTGGGAGGCAGCTTTGTCAAATTTGGCCAGGCATTGTCTTTAAGGTACGATTTGCTTCCAAGTGAATATTGCGATGAATTTTCTAAATTGCAGGATGATGTAAAGCCATTGTCGTTTGAGACAGTTAAGGCAGTGGTAGAGAAAGAGCTTGGCAAGCCATTATCAGATGTTTTCAAGACTTTCGAAAAGGTCCCAGTTGCATCTGCTTCAGTGGGCCAGGTGCATAAAGCCGTTTTGAAGTCTGGCCAAGTTGTTGCTGTAAAGGTACAGCGCCCGGATATTGGGAAATTATTCCAGACTGATATAGATATCCTAAGATATCTTTCAAGGCAGGTTGATAATCGGTATGAAGAATTGAAGATGTTCAATTTCCCGATGTTGATTGAGGAGTTTGAGAAATATACCTATAAGGAGCTTGATTATACTATAGAGGCAAAAAACATAGATGATTTTCACACTAATTTCAGGCATTCTGCATACGTAAAGATACCAATGGTATACTGGGATTATACTACAAAAAAAGTATTGGTGATGGAATTCATTACGGGCAAGAGGCTGAAGGATGTTGACCATTTCGAGAACTACAAGAGTACAAAAAGGAAAGTAGTTGGGAATGTCCTTAATGCTATAATGGAGCAGATCTTCATACATAAAGTATTCCATGCAGACCCACATCCCGGAAATATTTTCCTTTTAGGCAATAACAGGATAGCATTCTTGGATTTTGGGATTGTCGGCAGGATGAGCGAAGAATCTGTTGAGCTCATGGAAGATGTCCTTAGGGGATTGATAAAGCCAGACATGGATCTCCTTGTAAAATCAATAGTTGAGTCCGGCTCAGCTTCTGAGGATATAGATTTGAAAGCATTTAAGTCAGACATAATAGACTCTTTCGGGGTTTATTATAATTCTAATCTAAAGAATATAGACATGGGCGGATTTTTTCTTTCAGTTTTTGCAATGGCAAGGAAATACAACCTTAAATTCCCATTGCATTTTACTTTATTGGCAAAGACATTAATCACATTGCAGGGATTTACTTACCAATATTATCCTAATCTAAATCTTGTTAGGTTCATGAAGCCTTGGGCTGACAGGTTAGCTAAGGAGAGGGCAAGCCCCAATCATATTTTGCATTCTGTGAAGAAAACAGCTGCTGATTTCAGGGATATGCTGGTTTCATTGCCTTCTGACTTTAAGTCATTGGTAAGGGCAATTAAGACTGGGACAAAGACAGAAGTTGATGTCAAGGAATTAAGGACATTGACTTTGGAGATGGATCGTAGCAGCAATAGGCTTACTTTCGGCATGATTCTTGGGGCTTTGATAGTTGCTTCTGCGATATTAATCCAGACAGGCATTCCTCCATTGTTTTATGGAATCCCGTTATTGGCCTATGTGCCATTGTCATTTTCATTAGTGCTGATGTTTTCCCTAATTGTATCAATTTTCCGTGAGGGGAAAGGAGCGTGATAAGATGAAAAATGTTGCAAAGAAAGCAATTTTGATCGGTTTAGGCCTCGGTGTAGCAACAAAAGAAAAGGCAGAGGCAGTCGCAAAGGAGCTTCTTAAGAAGGGAGAAGCAAATAAAAGTAATGTGGAGAGGCTTGCGCAGAGACTTCTAAGCGAATCAAGGCGCCAGCAAAAGAGGCTTAGCTCAGTGCTTCAGGAAGAGACAAAGAAAGCAGTTAATATGGCTTTATCAA
>JAHFJF010000035.1 GCA_023245975.1 archaeon | reverse complement strand
CCTCAATGGGCAGCTGGATGACATGCTTTATGATGAAATAAAAGACTGGTTTACGGAGATTGCAACTGGAGTTGGTCTCGATAGGGCAGAATTGGATGATGAAATTTTAGCATTGAATAACAGCACATACAGGAAAGACATATCCAACAAAGGAAGATATATTGCGGCGATTGAAGCAGCTGGAGAGAGAATGAATGCGAGATGCCTTGTTGCAGCATTAAATAAGATTGGCCTAAAATCTGTCTTGATTTATCCTTGTATAAGAACTAATGATGATTATAGCAATGCAAAGGTTATCAGCAAACCAGAAGAAATAAGGGAATCTTTGCTGATGCATAACTATGATAATGATTATGCAGTAATCCCTGGCTATTATGGCTATACTACAGATGGTTATACGGCAACTTTTGGCCGTGGCGGAACAGACCTGACCGGGGCTTTACTGGCATGTGCATTGAATGCAGACAAATACCAGATTTTCAAGGATGACGTTGAAGGCGTCTGCTCAACTGATCCAAGAATTGTTCCTGAAGCTATCACATTGGAAGAGATTACATACAAGGAAATGCGTGAAATGGCATATTTAGGGGCGCAAGTCGTACACATGGATGTAATGAAGATGTGCAGGGATAGCAGAGTCCCGATAGTTGTAAGAAGCACTACTAACTTAAAGAATCCTGGAACCAGAATAGTTCACGAAAGAGATTCAAAGAAAAATCCAATTGTTGGAATTGCCAAAAAGGATGGATTTACATTTTTCACAATAGAGCAGATGGGAATGAACGAATCTGTCGGCTATCTTAATAATGTCCTGAGAGTTTTTAATGAAGAAGGAATTTCCATAGACCATATGACAACCAGCATAGATTCAATTTCATTATCCGTACACCAATCGCAGTTAAATGGGCATCAATTGCATATTTATGAACAATTGCAGCAGAGATTAAAGCCAGACCAGATATCAATGAATTTTAATCAATCACTTATTTGCGTTGTAGGAGAGGGCATGAAGCATAGAATTGGGACTTTTTCTGCAATAAGCTCTGCATTGGCAGAGTCAAGTATTAACATAAAGACAGTTTATCAAACGCCTTCTGAAGAGAATGTAATAATTGGTGTAGATGGAAAGGATTCTGATAATGCTGTTAGGGCATTGCATAAGGAATTTTTCGTGGAATAAAAAAATGGTGGGCCCGATGGGATTTGAACCCACGACCCTTGGCTGTCCTACGACATATGGTTTGTACCAAGAGCTGTCTTATAAGACCAATGCTCTAGCCAGGCTGAGCTACGGGCCCAATAACCGTTTAGGTTTCGAAGATGATATTTAAGCTTTTTGTATAGAAATGTTTAAAAATGAAATGCAAGTTTAAATTGCCATATGCGCCGATAGTTCAGTGGTCAGAATCTTGGCCTTCCAAGCCGATGACCTGGGTTCGAATCCCAGTCGGCGCATTCTTATCTAGAAAAGCTTTAAAACAAAAGAGGCATTACTAATTATTGATGAATTACAAGGCTTATGTTCTTTCAACAATTGCTTACGGACTTTTTGCTTTGATAGGTTTTGCAGGCTTGATTTATTTCTTGATGAATAAAAATTATTTCTTGGCGTTAATCTGCTTGGCAATTTTCTATGTCTCTTTAGATAATTTTTTCTGCGGTGCAAGATTAGAAAAAACTGGGAAAAAAGTAAAGTCACATTATGCTGTACCGCCATTCCTAAGGAAAAAATGATTAACCACAGCAGCTTTCTATCCAAAAAGGTATTTAAACATTAAAGTGATAACATTACCTATGTCTAATATACTTGTATTCTGCGCGCATTCTGATGATGAAGCCGTTGGAATGGGAGGAACTATACAAAAACTTGTAGAAGAAGGAAAGGACGTAGTAAAGATAGTATTTTCTTACGGTGAAAGCAGCCATCCGCATTTCAGGGAGAAAGTAGTGATAAACATGAGGAAGGAGGAAACATCAAATGCAAGCAAATTCTTAGGCATTAAGCATACCATCTTCCTTGGATTGGAAGACATGAAAGTCCAGGATGAACTAAAAAACAAGAAGATATTAGCTGAGATAAAAGAATTGATAGAGAAATATAAGCCTTCACAAATTTATATCCCAACTCCCAAAGATCCACATCCTGACCATAGGGCAGTTAACAAGGCTATATTGAAAATTGTGGATTCATTAGAAAAAAAACAGGAAGTATACGAGTTTGAAGTATGGAATCTGACAGACGAAAGCAAGCCAATGCTTTTTATAGACATAACGCCATATTTCTGGAAGAAGAAGCAGTACATGAAGCTTTTCACGACACAATGGCAGTACATGTATGTTTTGCTGTTGCCTGTTTATTTCAGGGCGATAAAGTACGGATTGAAGATCGGGTGCAAATATGCTGAGAGGTTTTATAGAGTAAGATGAGGATACTTTTTGTTGTTACCGGCGTTGGATTGGGAGATGCTACAAGGGAGCATGCCAACATAGAGGCATTCCTTAAGAAAGATCCTTCTACTGAGATAATTGTTGCCGGCTATGATAATTCTTATGAATATTTCAAAGCTAAATTTCCTACTGTTAAGATTCGTGGCTATAAATTATCAGGCAAAAGGCTAAAGTTCAATCTGTTATCCTTTATTATTAGGAATTTCTTCCTTCCATTCAAGTGGCTCTGGGAAACAATCAAATTAAGGCTGCTTGTAAGGAGATTCAATCCGGACGTAGTAATCTCTGATTTTGAGCCTACTGGAATCCTCATGGCAAGACTGGCAAAAAAGAAGTGCGTTGTTGTTTTCGGCTATGACCCATTTGCTTTTGATGAATTCACGAGAAAACATCAAGTATCACAAATAATGGCTTGGGAGCATAGATACTTGAAAGGAGTTTATGACCGAGCAGATTTAGTGATAATACAGACACTGTTGAACAGAAGGCATTCTATGATATACAACTATGTCAACCCAATAATACGCACAAAGCCAAGCGACTTGCATAATGAGAAAGTACTCATGAAAAAACTTGGACTAAAAAAGCAGCCGATAATAGTAATGCTTGGCGGCTCTGAATTCGGGATTAGGCTGGCAAAAGAGATAGATAATGTCGCAAGTAAGCTGCCTAATGAGAATTTCATAATTTTCGGGGCTAGCAAGATGGTGCCTAGGTCTCCAAATGTAACACACTATCCATTCAAGGATAATGTATTGGAATACTTGAAAGTTTCAAAAGGAGTAATTTCTCTGGCCGGGCAGAAATCATTGACCGAGAGCATAGTGTTCAAGAAGCCAATGCTTATATTCCCTATAGAGGATCATATCGAGCAAGCATTAAATGCATATACTGTGGAAAGCATAGCTAAGGTATGCTGGGACTCAAGCAACAAGCAAATACGGAAGGCAGTTATTGAATTCTCTAATTCTATACCTGAACTTAACAGGAAGATGGAGAATCTGAATGTCAACGCAAATGGGGCCGAACAGGTTGTCAAGCTAGTGTACGGGATTTTACAGCATTGAGCCATTCTTCTGAATTATTTCTTTTAAGAATTGAATCTATTGAGTAAATAGCAACTTGCTTTATCCCTAAGAATCTTGCCATATCCAAATCTGACTTAAATTGTTTTACATTATTATAAACGCTTTCTTTCTTTAGGATACCATTGCCGATTAACCCTATTGAGCACATGATATGCTTGTTTAGCATCCTTTCCTTTAACAGATAAAGAAATACGTATGATTTAATGAATGGCCTCAGGAATGGGCCTCCGATGGTTGTATATGCCATTATGTTCCTTGTGCAATTTTTCATCAAGGGCAGATGCATCCCCCACCTTCTTAAAAAATATCTTGGGAATGGGAATTCGTTAATTATTATGTTAGTGTTTTCTGACATTTCTTTTATTGTTTTTAATAATAACTTTGAACTCTTACCTTTTTTTAACAAATAAGGAGAGAAATAGCCGAGTATCATGGAGTTGCTGTAATCTCTTTTAGGTATGGGCAGTTCTAAATCTACTTTTATTTTTAATGTGCTGAATTGTTTCAAGGATTTTATTTTTTCTTCAGATGTAAATCCAGAAAACCAGTAGCCATCTTTTTTTTCTAGTATGGGCCATGCCCCAACTTCGGCAATATGCTGGCAATTCTTTTGTATTTCCTTTTTCCACCATAGAAACTGCTGCAAATTCTTTGCAGGAACATAAATGGCAATATCCATGTCCAGTTTTGCAAGTATAGATTCTAATCTTTTCCAGTCTACAGTTTCCGGGAATTCGCACCAAAATACTACTTTTTTGAACATCCTAAGAGAGATTCCGGCTGCCTTTATTAAACATTGTTAAACAAAAAGGTATAAATATTAAAAAGATTATTTGATTAAAGTGATAAGTAAAGATATTGCTCACTACTTAAAAAACAGGCATGATGTAAAACCAATAGAAGATACCTGCGGCCTGATACAGGAATTATACCATTCTGACAATATGAGTGTTGCTTATGTAACAATAAAAAACGCAGCATTATCACATAAGCACTTAAAAATGGAAGAAGTATATTATATTCAAAGTGGTAATGGTATCTTATACCTTGGACAAGACAAGGCCAAGGTCTTGCCTGGCGATGTAATTACTATCCCTAAAGGGGTATATCATCACCTTGAAAATGTAGCATTTAAGCCATTGGAGCTTTTGGTAATAACACATCCAAGGTATGACCTTTCTGACGTTATCCTTGAGCCGTTATTCTGAGATTATATAAAAATGAACTTATTTTAAAGCATCTTCAATAAAATTCTCTAGCCCCTCTTTATCGCTGAAACCTGATTGTCTGCCTACTTCTGAGCCATTTCTGAAAATAATATATGTAGGATAGCCATCTACATTGTATGCTTCATCTACAATCCCAGATTCGCAATCATATTCCACGAATTTCATCCTGCCAGAATATTCTGATGAGAGCTCTTCAAAGTATGGCTTTGAATAGGTGCATACGCCGCACCAGCTTGCGTAAAAATCTACTATAACAGGCTTAGAATAATGCAAGACTTCCCTGTCAAAGCTTCCATCATTGACGCTCACAACCTTTGAGACAACAGTGGCTCTTGTTCCCTTGATGGAATTTGAGCATCCGAATATTTGGGCATATCCAAGAATGAATCCAGTTGGCAATGATAATGCTGCTGCAAGTCCGAGTGTTTTAAGATTAAGTTTCATATTGTATAATACCCATCAACGACAGTTGTTTCTCCTTCATCGTTTTCTACATTGCCATTAATATCTGTTGCCTTTACTTTGATATCGTGCTCTCCAGTGTCTTGTTGTGGTGAACAGAAATCAAATGATATGCCATATTCCTTTCCTCCACCCAATTTCCTGGTAATGTAATTTCTTCCATCAACCTCTATCTCAAGTTTGCTAAGGCCATCTTCATCATAGCCATAAGCATGGATAACAGTGCCGCATATGCTTGTGTCTCTTTGCATTCTAGGCTGTTCATTTGCGATTAATAGCATTGCATAATTGTTTATTGAATGCCTAATATCAAAATAATCAATTGCCATAAAAAATCCTGTAAAGGCAGCAATAGTCCCATAGAAAGTTTTACTGCTTATTTCTTTATTCAGGAATTTCATTAGTCACCTATTTTTAGATGTAATTTTTATCCAGATTAAATACTTTTGTATGAAATTGAAGGCAACCATGATAAAAATAAAAAGCGGGCCTGATGGGATTTGAACCCACGACCTATTAAGCGATCGTAAAATCCCTGCTTAGGAGGCAGCCGCGCTATCCAGGCTGCGCTACAGGCCCATTATGGCTTTAAATTCAGTATATTGTTTATATAGCTTTTGCCTTGATTTTTTAGCATAAATTCAAGATAAAGATTCGTTTAATTCTATCTTCTTGCCTAAATCCAATGCCTTTTCGATAGCTTGCCCAAGGTTGCCTTTCTTGCTTATCTTTATCTCGCCCTGCTTAGAAGTTGTTGACGTAAAAAGATAAGTTCCATCTATGAATGTTTCTATTGAAGCTGATGGGAAGTCAGTTATGAATATGATTGAGTTCCCCCTTTCTTTTACCGTGTATGGCACAGATTTTCTTTCCTGCCTTAAAGATTTTGCAGGCCTGACATCCAAGCTGATTCCAACTTCTCTCTCAATTCTCTCAATGTTCTTGCCTTTATCGCCAATGATTTTTGCAATATCCCTTTCAGGCACGTAAACTATTGCCTTGTTGTTCGATACCAATTGCGCTTCTGCTGTGCTAGTGTATTTTAGCATCTCTGATTCAATTTGCTTCTTCGCCAAATTGTTTGCCGGCGTAACTGCTTCACTGCCGGTTATTGGGATGACAACTGTCTGCTCGCCGAATGTGTAAATCTCATATTCCAGCTTCTTTGTAAGGAAACTCCTAACTTCGACAACAGGCCTTGCCAAATCTGCCTCGGTCATGCCCGTAGGTACTTTTACTGTTATTCCTATGCCTAATGCTGTTTCAACTTCTCCCTTGCTTATGAATAAAATTGTGTCTATTATCTGTGGGATTATTCCGATTTCTGTCCTCGAGATGAATCTTTGGATAGCATCAATTGGCCTTGTAGCATGCACAACTCCTGCCAAGCCAATTCCAGCCAACCTCAAGTCAATATATAATTTGAAATCCCTTGTGTTTCTCATTTCGTCAAAAACGGAATAATCTGGCCTTGACAATAATAAAATGTCTTGTATCTCCCTGGCATTTGCATGACTTATTGCATACTGTGTTATATTGTCCGGCAGTTGTAAATCCCTGGGAGCTTCTATTGTCTTTACAATTTTCCCTTTTTCTGAATAATATTCTGCCAAGGCAGATGCGAAAGTACTTTTTCCAGAGCCTGGAGGGCCCGCCACCAAGATTCCGGAAGCTTCTTCTGCGATTCTTATTTTTAGCTTCTCATCAAGCTTGTAATCTGATAATTTCATCTTCCTTACTGGCCTCACTGCAGTTATCTCCCATCCATCACTGAATGGCGGCCTTGTAATGACAATCCTGTAATTGCCCATCTGGACAATGGTGCTGCCTGCACGCTCTATCTCTATATAGGAATTCCATTTTGTCTTTGGGCTTTCAACTATCTCACTTGAAATCTCTTTTAATTCAGACTGCTGCAATTTTTCTCTCTTCAACTGCACAAATTCCCATTTTCCTGGGACTCCTTTCTTTGCAAAAGGCTCTACGTTCTCTTTTAAATGTACTGACATTGTTGTTGAATCGAAAAAAGATTCTATCTTCAAAGGGACTTCAAAAGGATGGCGTTCTAAGAATAAGCATTCAACGCCTAAAGATTTTGCCAGCTTCATGCTTTCCTTGCCAGAGGTTATGAAGGTTGCATTCTGCTCTGATGCAAGTTTTATAGATTCCAAGCAAAGTTCTGTCAGGCTGTCATGCCTTGTTGGCTTGCCAGTGAATATCAAGCTAGACTTAAGCAATGTCCTTAATTTTGAAAGCTCATCTAACCCTACAAGGCCAACGGATTTCTCTTTTTCGGATTCAGCATAAAGCCAGCTTAGGATAGATTCATGAAGGATTAATTGAGAAACCTTGAGCTCTTTTGATTCAATGCTTTTTGACAACACCCCTTCTGAAACGAGAATTGGGTCTGCAACTGCATTCTCAATCTTCATATAAATGAATTTAGATCGCTTTCTATTTATTGTTATCGGTTTTAAAGCAATACTTTTATATATCCTTTTTAGTATAATGTTAAAATAGATGAGAAAGATAATATTGATTGTTGTTTTATTGGCGATAATGTCGATTGATGTTTTTGCAGCTTCAAATACATTCGAGGAAAAGCTTAAAACATTCAAAGGAAAATTCTTTGAGAGAAATCATCCAGCCCATATTGAGCCTAACACGGAAGAATGCCTGCCTAATTGCCTAAAAGCCAAGGATGAATGCACTGTAAGATGCAAAAAAGTGAATTATGCTGTATGCACTAATAACTGCTTAAGCCAGAGCTCTAAATGCAAGCAAGATTGCAAGGGGCTGGAATATCCTAAAAGGAAAACTCTTCCATTGAGTAATATCCTAGGAAGATTCTATTCTGTATTTTCTAAATCTTCCTGAAGAAACTCAAAAACGCAGTATGCGCAATCATAGAGCTCTTTGGCCTTACTTTCTTGCCTTCAATGTGCCATTCCCGCTCTAAAAGTTCTATTGTCTTGAAATGGTATAATCCATTCTTTCCAGCTTCTTGCACAGCTTCCATTACTTGGACT
>JAHFJF010000034.1 GCA_023245975.1 archaeon | reverse complement strand
ATTAATAACAAGGATAATATCCCGATTTTAGTTAATTTCACAATTAATTCTCCCCATTACATAACTAATTATCAAGAATAAAAGTAGAATTCGCTTATAAGCTTTTACATCCTGAATCATATATTCCAAAAAACCATTTTAGAATTAATCAAAAACAATTTGGCCACTCATTTCTGCTGCCTATACAATCTTTCAACATCATTTAAAGTATTAATATCTTTAATAGACTTCTCCATTGTCCTAATCCTAACAACTCTTGGAAACCGCAACGCATATCCAGAAGAATAATTTGTGCTTTTCTGTATTTCCTCATACATCACCTCAACTACTACTTTAGGTGTTATCCTTACTTCCCGACCTTTCTCTTCTTTGATTAATGGCTTCAATTCTTTGGTTAATTCTTCGAAAGAGACCCCTTCTCCTAATTTTTCTTTTATTCCAGTGCCAACTTTCCCAATCTCAAGCAAACCATCTTTGCCTTTGCACGCTAATGTAAAACTAGAAAGCCAATTTTTCCTTTTGCCTTCTCCCCATTCAGCGGCAACAATTGTCAAGTCCAAATTTTCCATTGTGGGTTTTAATTTCACTCCAACTCCAACCCTTCTTCCGGGCTGATACAGCCCATCAACTTTCTTAATCATTATTCCTTCCATTCCTGAAGCTAAAGCTTTCTTGTAGAACCTTTCAACTTCTTTTTCACTTGAAGAAATACATTGCCCTATTACTTCAAATACATCTTTTTTCTTTTTAACAATAGATTCTAATCGTTTTCTTCTCTCATTAAAAGGTGTATCAAGAAGGCTTTCTCCAGAAATCATCATCGCATCGAATACTATCACTTTAACTGGAAGTTCTTTTATTGTCTTTGCCAAATCATATTTACGTTTGATTCTTTGCGAAATATTCTGGAACGGCACTACAGTTTTCTTTTCTGGATCAATTCCAACAGCTTCTGAATCAAGTATGAATGTTTTTGACTTAACGCATTCTTTTACTGCTTTGACAACATCCGGAAATTGTATTGTCACATTCTCCAATCGCCTTGTGAAAAGCATTACTTCTCCATTGTCAGAATGGATTTGCAGCCTGAACCCATCTAATTTAGGCTCGGCAATAACTGGCTTGCCAACAGTTTCGAAAGCTTCTTCGATATTTTTAGCTTTTTCAAACAGCATTGCCTTGATTGGCCTGCCTACTTTGATTTTCGCACCACCAATGCCTGCAAACCCAGATTTTCTAAGAGATAATGCAACTTCACCAGAATCACCAGACATGTCTAAGGCATGCTGGACCCTGTCAACAATTTCATTGTACAATTTTCTTGGATCTTCTGAAGAGACAAAATCTTTAGCATCATACTTTCTCAATTCATCTATTGATTTTACTTCTTTGGATTCAGACTCTGAAGTTTCTTTGCCGCAGTTCAAACAATTTTCTTCTGGAGAATAGGCTTTGCAGCTTTTGCAATAATAAAATACTCCTTTAACCTTGGGTAAAAACGCCAGCACATATGAATCTCTCAATGTACTGTCCTGAACCCCGGTCCTCATCTCTTCCAAGACTGTTTTAACAATATACTTCGCCTCTTTAGGCGTTGCCATGTTAAGCAATTCTGATATAATCCCAACTTTTTTGCCAACTGTGCCTTCACCAGATAATTCAGACAGCTTTCTTATATTCTCTATGACTTTTTGCGCTGTTAGTTTCCGTGAAAATAATGTTGCCTGTTTTTTCTTAGACAACAATTTCTCAGCCACTAACCCCAAATCACCTTCTGACTTCCACAAGGACTCTACAGTATGGGGGCTTTCGCCGGCGGATGCAGCTATTGCTTTCAATATCAGCTTAGAGCTCATCCCTATCTTTCTCTCGTCAGAATGCGCAAAAACCTTGCCTTGTAAGAGATACACAATATCTTTTAATGAATTTTCAGGAACATCTAAAAGGAACTTAGAGATTAGAAAAGTTTTCTCAAGCCGTTTGGAAGTTTTCTCTAGTTTTGAATATAATTCTGCAAGGTCTTTGTAATCCATAGAAACCTATAAATATAATGCTGCTTTTTAAAGTTTTGTTATGGAATTGAAGCAGGCAATATCAGCAAGGTACAGTGTAAGGAAATTTTTGGATAAGGAAGTACCTATTGACCTCATTGCCAAAATCTTAGAAGTTGCCAGGTTTGCTCCTTCTTCCGGAAACACACAATGCTGGAAGTTTATTTTAGTCCAAGACAAGAATAAAAAAGCTTCAATAGCCAATGCCTGCCTTGAGCAGTCCTGGATTGCATCTGCACCATTGCTAATAGTTGTCTGCAACCAGCATTCTAAAGCTACTTCATTATACGGAAAACTAGGAAAGATGTTCAGTATACAGGATTGCGCCATAATTTCTTCATATCTTCAATTATTGGCAGTAGACAATGGATTGGGAAGCTGCTGGATTGGAGCGTTTGATAACGAAGCTGTACAGAATATATTGCAAATCCCTGAAGATATAGACCCGGAAATAATACTTGCATTAGGCTATCCTGCAGAAGAAATGCCACAAAGGAACAGGAGCGAGATAGAATACTTGACTTTCTTTGAAAAATGGGGCGGAAAAACAAACCCACTAGAGAAAAAGAAAGGGGTTTTACAGATTGCAAAGGAATTCGTCAAAGGTACGAAATAACTCCTTCTCCATATTTTAGCTTATAATATGGTTCTATCTCTTTTTTTATCTCTTTTGTCTTTGGTTCGTCTAAACAATAAGCTGCATCTTCCAAGGCATTTACAAGGTTGCGCAAATGCTGGTCTATGAAAGGATAGATTGGCTTTACAATATTGCTATTATCTAATTCCCTCTTTTCAAGAAAAATCCCATTCATATATTCCTTCCTCCATATCTTTCCTTTGTTAACAAATATTATATCCGAAGCACCATGGCAAACATGGCCCTCAATTATTCCTTTGTTAAAAAATACAGATGAAGAAGAAAAGGCAGCCATGTTATTCTTGATTTCCCCATTATTGATGTAAACTCCGCCCTTTACAGTATGGCCCAAGCACAAGGCATGTCCATTATTTATGAAAATGCCGCCGGTTGCCTTATGCGCCATGCTTGTTTGTAATCTTGCATTATTCTCAATTACGCAGCTGTTGGCAAATTCTCCAGTGTAAAATTGTACTGATTCATTTATTATTATCTTGCCACGCTTTAATTTATATCCAACAAATGATAATCCATAGATTTCTTCTATTATCAGTTCATCCAAGCATCCAGTATTTAGCAATGCTGTAAGATACAATCCTCCCCAAAAACTACTGCTGCTTAAATTCTCTCTCAACAGAGAAACAGCATCTTTTGTATCAATTTTCAGATTATCAATCAGCCTTAATGCTTCAGCATATAGGTTGTCTGCAACCTGTAATTCATTATTGTTAAGTCCAGTTATTTTCCTTACGTCTTTTTGTAAATACCCTGCCATACTGTTCCAGGCTTGGTAGCTTGATTTAAAATAATTCAGCGGGTTTCTTGAAAATTCAACAACTGCCCTTTCTTCAGGAGCCTTTATCCCTTTTAATGAATCAATAATATCCATAGTAGACCACACAGAGATATTATAAAAGAAAAAAAGCTAATGCCCTATGTGGGCATTAGCAAGACTTAGTGAGGGCATCTTGGGGGTTTGCCCTACGAAATTGATTACCTTAACAGGTCAATTCCGAGCTCACTGTTAAACGACTTTCCTTTGGAAGCAGACTTTGACTTGTCGCCCTTGCCAAGGATATATGGCGAATTAACACCTGTTATGATTGCCATTATCCTGAGCTTTCCGTTCATGTCATTGCTGATTCTTGCTCCCCAGATTACGTTTGCATCTCTATCCAATGCTTCTGTTATGAGCTCTCCTGCCCTGCTTACTTCATCTAGTGTAAGGTCAGTTCCTCCAGTTACGTGTATCAACGCACCTGTGGCACCTTCATAGCTTACATCAAGCAATGGGTTGCTTAATGCCCTTTTGACAGCTTCTTCGACCCTGTGTTCAGAGTCAGATTCGCCTACACCGATTACTGAGACGTCTCCATTTGCCATGATTGCCTTGACATCTGCATAGTCTAAGTTGACTAAGGATGGCACTGCGATAATCTCAACTATTCCTTTTATCATAGTTGAAATAAGTTCATTGGCAACTGCGAATGCCTGCTGGATTGGCAGGTTTCCTGCAATGCTTACTAGCCTGTTGTTGTCTATGACAATTACTGTATCGCAGACTTCCCTAAGCTGTTGTAAGCCGAATTCGGCCTTGTCTATTCTTGCCCTTTCAATGTCAAATGGCATCGTGACGGTGCCAATGACTATTGCTCCGTTTTCCTTTGCAATTTGGGCAACGACTGGCGCAGAACCTGTACCTGTTCCTCCGCCGAGGCCAGCTGTGACGAATACCATATCACTACCTTTCAAGGCTTCCTTCAGCTCAGAAATCTGTTCCTTTGCTGCCTCCCTTCCCTTGTCCGGATATCCGCCACATCCCAGACCTCTTGTGAGATCCTTTCCGATTAGGATTTTCTTGTCTGCTTCTACCATGCTAAGGTGCTGGCTATCTGTGTTTAATGCAATAACCTCAGCCCCTTGTACACCCTTCTTGTAGAGCCAATTTGTCGTGTTTGTACCGCCGCCGCCGCAACCAACAACTTTAATGTTAGCTTGGCCAACGCGGACTTCGTCATATTTGTATTCTTGTGCTGATTTCAGCGCTGATTGCACAATAAAGTCCATTTTCATTTCCCCCTGTTTTTATTCCCTCTTTTTTATGTGTCCTAACCTTAAAAGCCGCTTTCGCAACCTTTATTAACTTGTTATGACTACATTACTCTTAGAATTAGTTGCATTTGCCCAAATGTGACTTACACACACAACACACGTGATGGAAACACACTGATGTTCCACGAAGTTTTTATCACGGCCACGATTTGAATTGCCCAAATTCAAATACCGGGATAAAACTTATTTCTTTTTATTAATATTACTAGATATTTAAATATTAATATTCTGTGATGTATATATTACAGTCTCTATTATCAAAGAAAACAAGCCTTAATTTTCAAAAACCATTAACTTTTTTAACATATTCAACTCTCAAGTGTTCTAATGGTAAAGCCAAATCCGGGGGATGAAGTTGAGGCAGTAATAAAAGGGGAAACTGTCAAAGGCATGCTCTTGCAATCGCAGGAAAAAGGAATAATCACAATCAAGCTTAAATCAGGTTATAATTACGCGGCCGATGAAAAGAATGTAACTTACTTGAAATTCATATCAAAGCCAGTTAAAAAAGAAGCTAAAGGAGCACATTACCCAAAAAAATCAGGCTTGAAATCAATCTCCATTTTACACACTGGAGGCACATTCGCTGCAAGCGTAGACTATACAACTGGTGCAGTAACACCAAAATTCACCCCAGATGACTTGTTAGCCATGTTTCCAGAGATAAGAGGTTTAGCCAACATCAATTCAAGGTTAGTCAGGAACATGGCCTCTGATGACATGAGGTTTGCGCATTATAATCTGCTGGCAGAGGAGATAAAGAAAGAAATTCCTAACTGCGATGGAATAATAATAACTCATGGAACAGACACAATGCATTACACTGCAGCAGCCTTGTCTTTTATTTTAGAGCATTTGCCAATACCGATATTATTAGTAGGATCTCAAAGATCATCAGATCGCGGCTCTTCAGACGCAGCATTAAATCTTAAGGCAGCCGTTAATTTCATAGCTAAATCAGATTTTGCCGAAGTTGCCATATGCATGCATGCTTCAAGTAATGATGACAAGTGCCTAATTTTACAAGGAACAAAAGCAAGAAAAATGCATTCTTCAAGAAGGGATGCATTCAAGCCGGTAAACTGTATTCCATTTGCAGAAGTTGATAATAATGTAAATTTTTTAAGGCACGATTACAGCAAGGTTGACAAGAAAAAAGAATTGTCTTTAAAGAAATTAAATGAAAATTTAAAGATTGGAATTGTAAAATCCCACCCTAATATGTATGCTTCAGAACTGAAGCAATACGAAAGTTTTGACGGATTAATCCTGGAAGGGACAGGATTAGGCCATATGCCTATAACTGAGATAGATGAATTCACAAAAGAGAATACTAAGATATTATCAGAATTGAAAAGCCTGTCAAAGAAAATACCAGTTGTAATGGCATCGCAAACGATTTATGGCAGGGTCAACATGAACGTTTATTCCCCTGGAAGGGTGTTACAGGAAATAGGAGTTTTAGGAAATCAATTAGACCTAACTCCTGAAACTGCTTTTATCAAGTTAGCATGGCTATTGTCTAATCATCCAAAATCAGTAAAAGAAATGTTCTCAGAAAATATATGCGGTGAAATCTCTCATCGCAGCAGCCTGAACTTTGATTTATAACTTATCCAAATGATAGATTACAGTTTTCAATCTGCTCTTGGCTAAATCAAGATAGCCTTTTTCGATATTTTCATCAACTGCATCCAAGAGTATTTTTACTGCATTCCTATAGGTCCCTCTTTCAATATCAGCATAAATTTGTGGAAGAATCATAAATCCGTGCTTTTTTTCAAGATTTCTTAGCTCTTCAAGCCAGCCCTCCATAGAATTAATTCTTCCCTGTACTGAATCTCCTTTTGCATAACCCAATATTCTTTCAATGTTTTCCTGCAATGTTTCCATTTTTATTGCCTCACAAATCAAAACTGCCACCCATATTTAAATATTTCTAAACCACCTATAAACTGCATAAAACGTGTATAAAGCCCTTCTAGGCAAGATTACATTAGTTTTATATATCAAGTAATACAAGGTATTACCTTAATGCTGAAATTCCTTAAAGGGACTATCGCAGCTGCTTCTTTATGTGCAGCATTATTATACCCATCAAAATCAAGGGCAGAAGAATTCCAATTGCCTGAACCTAATATCCTGCAATTAGGCAATACTCAATCAGAATTCCTTGGTTCAGGTTTTTCTTATTATGGAAAATTGGATTACAGGGTAGAGAATGGCTTTTCACTATACTATAATGGAAGAAAGCTAACGATAAATTATGGAGAATTAGAGTATACAACTGGAGAAAATAAAGATTTCGTAGATGGATTATTGGATTTCGCAAACTCTAACACACGAGTGATGCACACCCCACTAGACAGGATTATGAATACAGCCCTTAAGGTGAATGAAATCAGCAGTCAGAGGATCGGCAGATTCTCTTTGGAAGACATTTCAACATTGTTCAGGTCATTCTATGATTTGTTCGAGACTTCCATTCATGATGACTTAACAGAAGGCGATGCAGATATAAGCCTAAATGGAAGACTAGACCTACAGCAATATTCCAGGATTGGGTTCAGGCAACAGGACAATATTGGCTTTTTTGATCATGGCACTAGAGTAATGGCATACGGTAATGCACATGCAAATCTATCATTTAGTCTATTTGATGGAGGTTATATTCCATTCGGTAGTGGATATGATGAGTTCTTGAATAAGCGGCTTGAATTGTCAATTAATGCAAGATACGAAGCCGGTAAATTAATCTCAGATTCATACAGGATTGGCGTTGAAGAAAACAACAGCAGTTATGGGCTTGGCATAATAATCTCAAGATTTAGTTACGAAAGAGGAGTTGAAACATCAAACATAACGGTTAGTACTGAATTAGAAAATTGGATTAATTATAGGAAAATTGCTTTCATGGATACATTTGAGAGCAATTATCGCTATCGCCAAGATGGAGAGGATTCGCTTGCCTATTTTTTCCATTCAGGACAGAATGATTTAATATGGCATTCAGCATATTTAGGGCTGGATTTTCCAAATTACACCGAAGAATCAAATGGTTCATACATTAGAGAACACTTGGAATTAGACCTTGAACGTAATGTTATAAGGGATTCAGAATCTAATTCCTCATCACAAGAATCCGAATATACACATCAAAGGCTTAGTTATGGATTATTGTTGGGCATTGGCAGTGCGCCATTCCAGCCGGTGATGAACTTGTCAAGATTACATGGTTCATGGTTCGCTTTCAACTTTACTTTGCCCTACACTGTATTCAATATCGCCTCTGATTTGGAACTGCCGCATTACTTATTCCTGACATCAGACAGCAGCAATTCAGAATATTTAGCATCATTTATCAGGTCAACAGAAGAAAATTCGGCATTGCCTATCTCTGCACCAAATGCAATGAACGATTATGCTAGGCTTGATGCATATTCTAATTTGGATCATATAACTTTAGCGCTTTCATCAGAGAATCATGCATTAACCGCAAGTGCAATATA
>JAHFJF010000033.1 GCA_023245975.1 archaeon | reverse complement strand
TGAGCCCTTAATCAAGAAATTAAATTGGACAAAAGATAAAGACACAATTACAATTTTGACGCATTGCAATGCAGGATGGTTGGCCTTTGTTGATTACGGCACTGCATTGGCCCCGGTTTATGAAGCAAAAAAGAAAGGCAAGAAAATAAGGGTTCTTGCAGACGCAACTTCTCCAAGGTTTCAGGGAGCCAAACTTACATGCTGGGAACTTCAGAACGAAGGTATCGAACATCTTTTAATTCCAGATACTGCTGCTGGTTATTTAATGTCGCAAGGAGAAGTAGATTTAGTTATTGTTGGGGCAGACAGGATAACAAGGACAGGTTACGTTGCAAACAAAATCGGCACTTATCAGGTTGCAACAATGGCGCGGGAGCATAAAATTCCTTTCTATGTTGCTGCCCCTACTTCGACAATAGACAATAAGATTGTTTTTGGCAATCAAATCCCTATAGAATATAGGAGCGAGGATGAGGTTTTGTATACAGATGGAAGAATAAAAACAACCTTCCTTCACAGTACTGTTGTTAAAGTTTTAATACCGCCGGAAGGTTCAAAAGCTATGAATCCTGCTTTCGATGTAACTCCAAATAGCCATATAACTAGAATAATTACAGAAAAAGGTATAGTTGAGCCAGTATTAGTGCATACCTTATCTGACCTTTGCCCCTAATACCATATCCTTGTCAGGTTGCAGCAGGCTGACTTTATTCTTGTTTACAGATGCTAATAGCATCCCATTGCTTTCTATTCCTCTAATTACTGCGGGCTGTAGGTTTGTCACCATTACAACATTCTTTCCCATTAATTCTTCCATCTTGTAATGCTGCCTTAATCCTGCCACCACCTGCCTGTCTTCCCCGTAATGCCCGAGATCAACTAATAAGACATAAAGCTTGTCAGCATTTGGGTGTGGCTGTGCTTTGATTATCTTTCCGACCCTTATGTCCAATTGCTTGAACTGTTCGAAAGGAACAGTATCACACGCTTCGCAGGTATCCAATTCTTCTTTGTTAGGCACTTCTGGTTTTTTCTTCATTTCCTCTACCTCCTTCTTTCTTTCAACGAAATATTCAGTTACTTTAGAGCATTTGTTTTTTAAATGTTCAATTTCCTTGTCTTCAAGGTTCCTGAAAAGAAGTTCAGATTTGTTTAATTTCATTCCCTGCTTGATTGCAAGTGCATCTAGTTTTTTCCAGTCTTTGTCATCAGCATTTAGCATCTTTAATATCTTTGAAGAGGATGCCGGAAGATACGGCATTAATAATAATCCTAAGGTTTTACAGGTATTAAGGCATGCTAAAATTATTGGTTTTGATTTTTCCGGATTTTTCCAAGGCTCGTTGTCCTGGAAGAACTTGTTAGAGTCATGAGAAATCATCAATATTTCTTCTAGTGCCTCCCTTAGTTTCACATCTTCTAATAGTTTTCTTGTATTCTTAGAGCGCTTTGCTATTTTATTTAAGAATGATTTCTCTTTTTTACCGAAAATAGCTTTGGGCGCAATGCCTTGGTATTTGCTGTGGGTGAATGTCATTGTCCTATTGATGAAATTACCAAGGTTGCTTACTAATTCTGTGTTTATCCTTTCTTGAAACTCTTTCCATGAAAATTCTGTATCCCTTGTCTCTGGAATTAAAAAAGATAAGTAAAATCTCCAATAGTCTGGTTCTAAACCAGCAGAAGGTAAATTCTCACAGAAGACTCCAAAGCCCTGGCTTTTTGAAACTTTTCCACCCTCGTAATTAAGGTATTGCAGACCGACTACATTATATGGCAGGTTATAGTTCCCGTTTGCGATTAGCATCCCAGGGAAGAATATTGTATGGAATGCGATATTGTCTTTTCCTAAGAAATGATACAGCTTTGATTTTCCTGTCCAGTATTGCTTCCATTTCTTTTCAGACCATTCTCGTGTTGAGGATATATAGCCTATTGGTGCCTCGAACCAGACGTAAAAGACTTTTTCTTCATAACCTTTCAAAGGCACAGGAATTCCCCATTTCAAGTCCCTTGTTATGCATCTCGGCTTCAAGCCTTCATTAATCCAGCCTAAAGCTAAATTCTTTACCTGTGAACGCAATTGCTTGTTTGATTTTACCCACTTTTCGATTTTGGTGGATAATTTGTCTAGCCTTATGAAAAGATGCTTTGATTTCCTGAATTCTATGTTGTTTGTCCTGCATACAGCACAATGCGGATTCTTCAATTTTGCTGGCTCAAGCAGATTGCCACATTTTTCGCACTGGTCTCCTCTGGCATTACCATGGCTGCAATATGGGCATGTGCCTATGATATACCTGTCTGCAAGCTGTCTTTCGCATTTTAGGCAAAATGGCAAGTCTAATTCCTCTTCGCTGATGAATCCTTTCTTGTATACTGCCTTGAAAAATTCTTGGGTTGTGCGATGATGGACATCTTTGCTTGTTCTTGAGAAATTATCATAGCTTATCCCGAACCAGTCATATATTTCTTTATGTATCTTATAGAAGAAATCGCATAATTCTTTCGGGGTTAGGTTATGAATCTGTGCCGCAATTTCGGTTGCAGTGCCATGCTCATCAGTCCCGCCAATAAATACAGTGTCATGTCCAGAGAGGCGGCAATACCTGGCAAATATGTCTGCCGGCAGATGTGAACCAACAATGTTTCCGACATGAGGGACATTGTTTGTATATGGCAAAGCAGATGTAATCAGTCTTCTTTCTTTTGGCATCCACTTAATTTAGTTACATCGGTTTAAATTCCTTACGCTAAGCCATTTTAAGCCTTTATATCCTAAAAAGAAGCACTTTTATATATCTTATATTGATTATTACCATTATGATATATGTAATTGCAGACAGGACAGATTGCGATGGTATAATAGCGCATGCCTTGCTAAAGAGGGGCCTTGGTGAAACAAAGCATTTCCCTGCAGATTACCCTGACTTCCATAAGAAGCTTGAAGAGGTTATCAATGAGCCAAGGGGGATAGTTATAATCGCTGATTTGGATCTTAATCCTACAATAAGGAGATACACTTATCTTTTCGAGCGTGCAAAAAGAAAACACGAATACTTATCATGGTTTGACCATCACGATGGTTCTATGTCCCAGCTGAATGGTTTCCTCAGCAAATATTGTGCTGAGATAACATTATCAAAAGATGATTGCACAAGCAAATTGATAAATGAATGGCATAGCAGGCATGATGATGATTATGCTAAATGGCTTGCTGGAATTGCCCAGGATTACGATTACAAGAATACTGGCACTGATAACTATAAGCTTGCAGAAAAAATCCAGGAAGTTATAAGGTCCGGCTTTGATGTTGAAAAGCTTTTTTCTATGTTGGCAAAGGACGATTCTTGGCAGAAGAATGGGGAACTTATTGACGTTCTTGAAGCTCCGAGGCAGGATTTGATTAAAAGAAAGAAATCGGCTTACAAACAACTTGAAGATAGCCTTGTCTATGTTGCAACTTCCCCTTTTCGTGTTATGTTTGGCCTTTCTAATATGGACCTATACAGGTCAGATGCACCTATGTATCTGAGAGAAAATGATCGGCAGCGAGAAAAGAGCGGGGATAAAATTGACTTGTACGTAGTTTTTTTTGAGAATGAAGAAGGTTCAGCGATGATTTATGGCAATAACGATGAAGTTGAAACGGTAAAGATTTGCAATAGTCTAGGTGGTGGCGGCCGCGGAAATAACGGCGGTTTTACTTTTGGCACCAAGACCAGCAATTCTAATTATATGGAAAGGATAAAGCAGGTGTGTTTTATTATCGAGCAATACAGCCAAAATAAATATAAACAGAAATAAATCCATTATATTGAATGAAGGTAATAACATTTATAGGGAAGCTCCTCAATGCTATATTTGCTATAATCTTTGCTGTAGGGAAGACATTGACTGTTGATCTTTACAGGAATTCACGTGATTATGCAAAAATGGCTATAAGCAAGGAAGAAAGGTTGAAGATGAAGCATAAGATTGAAACTGAAAAGCGGCTGGAACTTCTAGAGGACAGGCTGGATGTAACAGAGAGATTATTATATTCCGTTTTCGAGCAGCCGGATTACACTAAGACAAAAGAGGGAGAATCTGACTTGAAACAATTGTCTAAGCATGCCAAGAAGGTGAAGGAATGAATTTCCTAAGATCCATCTTTGAAGGCAAGCAGCATCCTCTTGTTCGTGAAAAATTCACAAGATATGGCAAAGGTGATTACGAGAGGTTCCTTTTCGAGGTAAAGAAGGGCAAGGATTTGAAGATTAAATCAAGCTTTGATTTTGCAAATGATTTCGTAGGGATTATCGCAGAAAGGATAAAGGAAGATGCAAATGTTTCAGGGAAGATAATTGCAGCAAAAGATTTTGAGAAGGAATTAGGCATAGAAATAGCAGACTATTCTAAGAGAGGTAAATTGTATACTGCAGAGATTAATTCCAAATTGAAGCCAGAGCAATTAAGGAGCATTTATGACAAAATGAAAGAAGAATTCCTGCTGCTTAAGATAGAGTCATCAAGCTACAGGTTAAAGACAGCTAACTCATTGCCCAAACCTGGAGGCTCGATAAAGCCCAACTTCTGCTCAGCAACTTTGCCTTTAGATTGTTTGGAAGAATTTTCTTGGGATGTAAAGAAGGATTTCAAATTATTAACAATAAAGCATGTATTGCATATAACTGATGTAGAGTTCTCTCAGGAATTAATGAAATCTGACCCTCTAAGAGCAAGGCTTGAAGCAAAAAGAAAAGGGAAGATAGAGAGGATACTGGATGTAGATGGGAAAGTAGAATCGAAAGAAGCCAAGCTTGATGCCTGATTGCAAAAAAGCTTAAATACTTGCCAAAAATAATTCTATCAGATGGATTACGAGAAATGGCTTAATGAATGGGAGAAAGCAGGTTTATATAATGCTGAACAAATAAAGGGAAAAAAGAAATTCTTTATGATATTTGCATACCCCGGCATATCTGGCTACTTACACGTCGGCCACATGAGAGGTTTTTCATATACAGATTTTATTACAAGATATAAAAGGATGCAGGGATACAATGTTCTATTTCCTGTTGGCACGCATGCTTCTGGTAACCAGGCAATTTCTTTTGCGGCAAAAGTAAGAAGCAGGGATCCAAACTGGATTGAATACCTGAAATCTAACGGCTGCCCTGATAAAACGATTGCGACATTGACAGAGCCAGATAAGATTGTAGAATATTTCAACAAGGTCTATGTAAAGGATTACTGGAGAAAATTCGGCTTCTTGGCGGATTGGAGAAGGTTCACCTGCACAACTTACAAGGATTATAACATGTTCATACAATGGCAGTTTAAGAAATTAAAAGATAATAACCTTCTTGTCCAAAAGCCATATTATGCCACATTCTGCCCTGAGCACGGGCCGGTGGCAGTAGACGCTTCAGAAACTGATATCTCTAAAGGTGGCAATGCAGAGAAGGTTGAATATACATTATTGAAATTCAAGATGGAGAAAGATTATTTGATTGCAGCAACATTAAGGCCTGAAACTGTTTTTGGCCAGACAAACTTATGGATTAATCCTGAAGTTGAATATGTAAAAGCTAAAGTTGGCAATGAAACTTGGATAATCAGCAGTGAGGCCGCAAAGAAATTAGGGCATCAGTTTGAAAGCATAACTGTTGCAAGCAAATTGAAGGGAAAGGACTTATTGGGCAAGAAAGTGATGGCGCCTGGAGTTAATCGTGAGATAATGATCTTGCCGTCGAGCTTCGCAAAGCCAGATATGGGCACCGGGATAGTCACTTCAGTCCCTAGTGATGCCCCTTACGATTATATTGCCTTGAAGGACATCCAAAACAACAAGGAATTATGCAAGAAATACAAACTGGATTTTGAGCAGGTAAAATCAATCGTTCCAATTCCGATAATAGAATCAAAGGGATTTGGGGAATTCCCGGCAAAAGAGATTTGTGAAAAATTAGGAGTTAAAAGCCAGAATGATACGGAAAAGCTGGAAGAAGCGACCAAGGAAATTTACAAGGTTGGCTTCCATACTGGAATTATGCGCCCTGTCGCAGGAAAGTTTAAGGGAATGCCTGTGGAGAAAGCGAAAGAGCTGGTAAAGCAGGATTTGATTGCAGAAAATAAAGCATCAACCATGCATGACTTGTCAGAAGAGGTCTTGTGCAGGTGTGGCAAGCAGGTGATAATAAAGAAAATTGAAGACCAATGGTTCATAAGATATTCTGATAATGAATTAACAAAAAAATCAAAAGACCATGCAAAAAAGATGGATATAATGCCTAGCGAATACAAGGCAAACCTTCCTTCCGTCTTGGATTGGTTCCAGGATAGGGCATGCACAAGGCTGGGCAATTGGCTTGGCACGAAATTGCCATTTGATGAGAAATGGATAGTAGAGCCGATAAGCGATAGCACTTTGTATCCTGCGTATTATATCGTATCAAAATACATAAATGACGGAACAGTAAAAACCGAGCAGCTCAATGAAAGATTTTTTGATTATGTTTTCCTGGGAAAAGGTGAAGTAAAAGAAGTTTCCAAATCAACAAAGTTAAGTGAAGGTATTCTTAAAAGGATAAAAGATGATTTTGATTATTGGTATCCTTTAGACATAAATCTTGGCGGAAAAGAGCATCAGACAGTCCATTTTCCAGTATTCATAATGAATCATGTTGCGATATTGCATGAGAAGCATTGGCCCAAGGGGATCTTCGTAAACTGGTGGGTATTGGGAAAAGGCTCTAAAATTTCCAAAAGCAAAGGCGGGGCAGAGCCTGTGACAGATGCAATAACAAAATATTCTGTCGATGGCATGAGGCTATATTATGCCCACATAGGCAGCCCGCATTCTGATGTTGTCTGGGATGAGGAGCTGGCATTGAATTACAAGTCAATTGTTTCAAAATCACTAACTCAAGCTTCAGAATTGCTTTCGTTGAAAGGCGCTAGCAGTTCTAGGATAGATAACTGGTTAGACGCAAAATCAAGAGAGCTCACAAGAAGGGCAACAGAATCGTTTGATGCTTTTAATTTCCGTGAAGCTGTTAATGTAATTTATTTCGAGGTGCAGGAAGCAATAAAATGGTATTTGAGAAGAAAAGGAAATAATAAGGATACAGGAAAGAGATTTGTTCAGAATTGGGCAAGGCTGATGTGCCCTATTACACCGTTCACAGCTGAAGAGGTATGGGGCATGTCTGGAGGCAAGGGATTAATCTCGAATTCTCTATGGCCTGATGTTGCAGAGGAGGAAATTAATTTGAGATTAATCGCTTCTGAAAATATAATCACTAAATGCATGGACGATATTAGGGAAGTATTGAGATTGGCAAGGATAGAGAATCCTAAAAAGATTACTTTATTTGTAGCGGAAGATTGGAAAAATGAAGCCATGGCCATATTGAAAAAAGAGCTTGCACTAACAAGGGATATTGGTCAGATAATGAAAGCTTTGATGAAGAATCCTAAAATGGCAGAAAAAGGCAAAGACGCAAGCAATCTTGCGATGGCAGTTGCAAAAGATTCTTCAAAAATCCCATTGATATTGATTGGAAAAGATGAGGAGTTTGCAACATTGTCAGATGCATCTTCTTTGTTAGGGGAAGAATTCAATGCTAAAGTAGAGATAATCAGCGCTGAAGCCTCTAAAGAGAATAAGGCAAGGCAGGCTCTTCCAGGAAAGCCGGCAATTCTAGTTAATTAATGCACAAGATTTTTAATATAGGATTTCATAAAATAAGCGATGAAAACAACCAACCTTGGTTTTCCCAATGTTTATGGTTCTTTAATAAAAAAAGCGGTTGAAGGTTTCTGGTCTTGTAAGAACAAAGCTTCTGATATAGGCGAGGCTGAATATAGAGTAAGGGTGTATAATGAAAATGCGCAAGAAGGATTAGATCTCCAACCCTGTTTTGATATAGACATTTATGACCGGATGTTAAGAACAGCAACTATGTTCGGCATAGTCCCTAAAAGGTTCGGGACACCCGAGCAGGCAAACAGTGATTTAGCTGTATACCTTTCAATACCGCGTGGCACAAAAAATGCATCTGCCTCTCCAATGGTTAAATGGTTCAATACAAATTATCATGTAGTGCAGCCTGAAATCGAGCATGACCCTTACTTTGTAGATTTTTTTGGCGTACATAGTATCCATAAATCGATTAGTGAGCAGCATCGGAAACATCAAAAAATAGCTTTGATTGGCCCTTGGACACTTTTATCTTATTCATTAAATAATACTGGAAAAACAAAGCAACAACTGTTTGATATATTATCAGAGCAGTATATCTCTTTGATTGGTAGCATGTCATCTACAATACAGCTTGAGGAGCCATCTTTCCTGACGCACGGCATACCACAAGGCTATGATAATTTTTTAGAAAAGTTAAATAAAAATGTTCACTTGCACGTATATTTCGGGGCCGTGAACAATTTTGCCGACGAATTATTTTCTATGCCTGTAAATGGAATCGGCCTGGATTTCGTTGATGGCCGTTCAAATCTTCAATTACTGGATAAATTTCCGAAAGACAAGGAATTAGTTGCAGGCATAATCAATGGCAGGAATGTCTGGCCAGCCTCTTCTAGGACAAAAA